>NZ_JAKKRK010000040.1:0-50063 GCF_025654545.1 Shewanella sp. SM20
AACCAACCAGCAAGTTGCTAAGACACTTGATTTGATGATGAGACAGTCAGACTGATCTACTAAAAACCTTACGAAAACACAGGCTCTGATGAAGCCGCAGGGATGATAAGGACAGTAGAAGCAAATATCCATCAGGGCCAGAGGAATCCCTCAATAAGAGGCCGAATATATGGGTGCAATGAACTCTTCTCAAAATTGATATCGAATGTCTTGCAAACCGGATGGGTCCATATATGTTTTAGTAGAGCCCTCAAGGATGAGTTTACGGCGAGTCACTGGGGAAGTAATGATAATTAACGCTGCAAAACCCAGTCGTCTTGTTTTGAGCACTCGCTTTTTAGCTGAGCCTATAGGGATACTTCTTAATTAGCTAAAAGGATCGCGAGTTAATCAGGGAAGTAATGACAATAAATGCCACTCAACTGTCGAGAGTCTTATCGCAAACAACAGTGAACCAGTATAACGTCAGCAGCAGTTCTGCTCGCCGCGTGCTAGCAGAACTGCTGCTGATATTGCCCCAATTCGCTTATCCCGTGCAGGCGGGTAGATATTCTGATAACTCAAGCAAGTTATAATCTGGGTCGCGGATATAGACAGAGTTTATCCGGCCTGTGGCGCCAGTTCGTAGCACTGGTCCTTCAATGATTTCAATCTGAAGTGCGTTTAAGTGGACGATCACTTCTTCTATATTGTGGCTGACCACAAAACACAGGTCGGCACTGCCGGGCGTGGCTGTTTCGGCTTTAGGTTCAAATTCTGCGCCCGCTTGGTGCAAGTTAATCTTTTGGTCGCCAAAACTTAACGCAATACGTTGATTGCCAAATACCACTTTTTTCATCCCGAGCACGGTTTGATAAAATTCGACACTGGCGGCGATGTCTTTTACGGTTAAGACCAAATGATCTAAGCGGGTTACGCGCATTTTACTTTCCTTAGAATGGCTCAGAGTGGGCCCTGAATTTGAACGCTGTCTCTATGCTTGAGACTATTACTGCCAGATACCTTACATCATGTGCTGGTGCAAAAGTGACTCTGTGGTAGCATTTGTGGCGTTTTTTGCGTAAATATTTTATGCCTTCTGTATCCCTATGACTGAATGAGAGTGTGATGAAAAAAACCTTAGCCCGCGGCTTAATGAATCTATTACCTATGGCCTTGAGTTTGTGGCTATTTTGGTCGTTGTTTGTATCGTTAGATGGTTTGGGAATTGTGATTTTAGAGTTGGTAGGGATTAACCAACACTTTGTCGGCGCGGGATTTATGCTGGTGGTGGCATTAGTTTTTGCCGTGGGCCTGCTGTTTTCGGTCAGCCCGATTGTGTGGCTTTATGGTTGGCTTGAGCGCCAGTTGATGCGTTTCCCATTGTTTAAATCGGTTTATGGCAGTATCCGTGATATCGCCTCTTTGATGAATCGTGATGGTAAGCCAACAAGCCAAAAGACAGTGTTAGTGAAACAGGCGAATGGCAGTTTTGTGGTGGGTTTTATTATGACGGATACGCCGCCACAGCCCTTGTTAGATGCGCTACCAGAGGGCGATTGGGTGCCTGTGTTGTTCCAATTGAGCTATCAAATGGCGGGTGTGACGAGCTTAGTTAAGCGGGATGATTTAATTATGGTTGATTGGTCGTTTGAGGAGGCGATGCGCTTCAATTTAACTGCTGGTATCTCGCAGTCACCGACTAAGTAATCCGATGAAGGTTTGTGCGTTTTAGCGTTTAAAATTAAATTTGATGATTTTTGTGGTATAATTTTTTGGCGACCAATATGGTTGCCATTTTTTATGCTGAATATTCTAGTAATATATTTGTTTTATGCTAAAGGTGGGTATTAGCTGCCTTAGTGGTGTTAATTCTGTTTATCCATCAATCATTGGCTTAAAAAAGTCGAGTGTTGTTAATCCCGTTGTTCAGATCCTGTCGCGTTTAGCCATAGCGAGTCGTTGCCATGATCTTTGGGATTTCCCCCATACTGGTCATAGATGAGCCACGCAGTATTAACCAAATTTTAAGTATAAGTTTTGTCCTATCTCGCCGTTGGTATGTTGAGATATTTGGAGTGTGAACCCGCTAGAAATAGGGAGAGTCAATGTCAATCAAGTCTAGTATTAATCCGCCGGTATTTTATTCGTCGGTCTTTTTCATCATCTTGATGGTGATGATTTGCGCAGTATGGCCCACAGAGGCAAACACCTTTTTTAGATCAATGCAGTCATGGATAGAAATGAAAGCCGGCTGGCTTTACATTCTAAGTGTGGCGTTTTTCCTGATTTTTATCATATTTGTCATGGTTAGTCGCTTCGGCGATATCAAACTAGGACCAGATCATTCAGTGCCTGACTACAGCTATAAAAGCTGGATCGCCATGTTGTTTTCGGCGGGTATGGGTATTGGTCTGATGTTTTTTGGGGTCGCTGAACCTGTGATGCACTATCTGGCGCCGCCGGATGCAACCCCTGAGAGTCTTATTGCCGCAAAAGAGGCAATGAAGATCACTTTCTTCCATTGGGGACTGCATGCTTGGGCGATTTACGCTGTGGTGGCATTGAGTCTGGCCTATTTCTCTTATCGACATAAGTTACCGTTATTGCCGCGAAGTGCGCTTTATCCCTTAATTGGTGAACGCATCTATGGTCCTATTGGCCATACAGTGGATACCTTTGCTGTGCTTGGCACTATGTTTGGGGTGGCGACATCACTGGGCTTTGGGGTGTTGCAGGTTAACTCGGGTCTGAGTTATCTATTTGAAGGTTTACCTAATAATGCTGTGGTGCAGGTGTGTTTGATTATCGGCATTACTTTATTGGCGACATTATCGGTATTTTCTGGTCTCGATAAAGGCGTGAAACGCTTAAGCGAACTCAATCTGGGTCTCGCGATTATTTTATTGCTTATTGTCTTGATCCTTGGCCCTACGGTTATGCTGTTGCAGGCTTTTGTGCAGAATACCGGTAGTTACTTAAGTGATTTAGTGGGCAAAACCTTTAACTTGTACGCTTATGAACATAAGGAAGATTGGCTCGGAGGCTGGACCTTGCTCTATTGGGGCTGGTGGATTTCATGGTCTCCTTTTGTCGGTACCTTTATTGCGCGTGTGAGTCGCGGCCGTACCATCCGTGAGTTTTTGATAGGTGTGTTATTTGTGCCATCGGCGCTGACCTTTCTGTGGATGACGGTATTTGGTAATACGGCGATTGATTCGATTATGAATCACGGCGCGACCTATCTTGCCGAGGCGGTGAATACCGATGTGTCAGTGGCCTTGTTTGTGTTTTTCGAGCACATGCCGTTTCCTACGTTACTTTCTGGGATTGCGATTTGTTTAGTCGTCACTTTCTTTGTGACCTCGTCGGATTCGGGATCCTTAGTGATTGATAATCTAACCTCGGGTGGTGATAACAATGCCCCCGTATGGCAGAGGATCTTTTGGGCACTGTTGCAAGGGGTCGTGGCATCGGTATTGTTGTTAGCGGGTGGGTTACAGGCGCTGCAAACGGCGGCTATCGCCAGTGCTATGCCGTTCTTAGTGGTGATGCTATTCATGTGTCTGGGCTTATTTAAAGCCCTGAAAAATGATTGGCTGAAGATTAATAGCGTGCAGTTACACAATACTAGTGTGCAATACGCCAAAACTAATATGAGCTGGGAAGAGCGTATTGGGGTTTTAGTCTCGCATCCTACCCATGAAGAAGCGCAAGTGTTCTTGAATAATGTTGCGACGCCCGCTTTGTCTAAGGTGTGCCAACACTTTATGGCTAAAGGCATAGTGGCCGATCTTGAATACTTAGATGGCCGCGTGCGATTAGTGATCAGCAATGAGGTGAATTTGCCCTTTGTTTACGGTGTACGAACGCGTTGTTTTGACATCACTAACCCAATAGGGACTGAAATCGAGCAGGGAAATACCTTGTATTACCGCGCTGAAGTGTACCTTGAACAAGGTGGTCAGCATTACGATGTGATGGGTTATACCGAAGAGCAAATCCTCGCGGATGTGGTGACTCAGTATGAAAAATACTTACATTATTTGCATTTGTCGAATGCCGATCATGCCCACGTAAGCTAAGTAACGTAAGTTAAGTAAGCTAAGCCAGTAACGTAAGTCAGCTTAGCCATTTACGTCTACAAATCGCGCACGATTAACCCGCAAAGTGCGGGAGATATTGCCCCAAGTGATAACTCGGATTATCCTTGGGGCAATTTTTTTAGGGTTTGTTTTAGGGATTACACTATGTCATCAGTGCCAGGCCAGAGTAAGTTAGATAAAGTATTAGCCGATGCGCGGGAGTACAAAGCTAAGCGTGAGAGCGGTTACCGTGAACAAGCGTTAAAACTCTATCCTTGGGTGTGTGGCCGCTGTACCCGCGAATTTACCCCAAAAAACTTAAGTGAACTGACTGTGCATCATAGGGATCATAACCACGATAACAACCCGTCAGACGGTTCAAACTGGGAATTATTATGTCTTTATTGCCATGACAACGAACATTCTCGCTTTGAAGAATTGATCCGTTACGGTAGCACCACAGAAACCAAGCAAGCGGCGGCGACCTACAATCCCTTTGCTGACTTGAAATCAATGCTGAAAAAATAGTCTTGTAGGCTGTTAGCAGGCGGCGTTTAGTCTTTGTCGGTTAAACGCGCTTCGGCAGCTAACCATTTATCACGGCTTAAAATATGCTGGTTTTCACTGCCTTCAAATAACGTTTTACGGGCGGGAAGTTGCTGACAAATGGTCGCCTGTTGCGTTTCGCTACTCGTGCGCCAACTGACAATTTCATCTATATGTCGAAAGCAGCCCATGCAGTAGTCTTCATCATTTAAACCGCAGCGTGCGACGCAAGGTGAAAGCATGTGTGTCCTCTTTAGGTATTGCTGACCGCGGTTTGCAGTTAACAGTCAGGTTGAGTGCTTTTAATGGCCGCGATACTAACATTTTTTCGCATAAAGTCATCCGTAGGGCTGATTCGCTCAGCCTAATACGAGACAAGTATTTTTTACACTGGGCATGACGTGAACCAAGATAATCTGCAGCAACAATTCACTTACTCACAGCAATTTAGCAAGCTTAATCAGTTGCTTGAAAAGAGTGCTGCCCTGTGGCAAGTGCGTGCATTTGAAGTGAACGCTTTGCCTTGGGCACAGGATTTTCCGCTGTTGGCCGAAGCTGTGTGGGCGCTGGCTGATGATGAGCTTGATGGACTCGATGCCGAGCAATCTTTACTGGTTAAGACGTTGTCACCGGCATTAAACCGCGATCTTAGGGCATTAGGCCAAGATTGGGACTTGTCATTGCTTACCACTGCCATTGCTGATATTGCAATTACCGATACCACAAAGGTAGATAAAGCGCAGGACCGCGGTTTGTCCTTTGATGATGAGGCGCACTTTAGTGCTCACATTAAAGGCCGAAAATGGCAGCAAATTACCGCCTTTGTGCAGCATTTACCGCAGCTTAATTTACCTGTGCTGGAATGGTGTGCGGGTAAAGGGCATTTGGGCCGCTTGATTGCTAAAGCTCGCGGCGCCGAAGTGGTGAGCTTAGAGTGGCAGGCGCCGCTGTGTGAAGCAGGGCAGGCTTTTGCTGATAAGTGGCAGTTATCGCAAACCTTTATTTGCGCCGATGCCTTTGCTATTGGCGCTGAGCACAGGGCTATAGCCACTGTCGAAACACCAGTTGAACATCCCTCAGCAGCGAATCCGTTAACAACTAACCCCTTAACTGCTCAGCAGCAAGCAGTTGCTTTGCATGCCTGCGGAGATTTGCATGTTCGGCTGTTAACGCTGGCGGCCGAGGCGGGCACGCAGGCATTGGCTATTTCTCCCTGTTGCTATCATTTAATTCAAGCGAGCCATTATCAGCCGTTATCCATTCTTGCTCAGCAGAGCAGCCTAAAGCTCAGTCGCCATGATTTACAGTTACCGCTGCAGCAGAGTGTGATCGCTAATCCCAAACAGCAAGCGCTACGCCATCAAGAAATTGCGTGGCGCTTAGGCTTTGATGCACTGCAACGTGAATGTCGACAAATCGACGAATATTTGCCTTTACCCTCGTTAAAACAGAGCCAGTTGAGCGGCAGTTTTACGGATTTTTGCCTGTGGGCGGCCGAGACGAAGGCAGTTAATTTAGCGAAAAACAGGGATTTTGAAGCTTGGCTTGACGTTGGGCGACAAAGACAACAATTAACTCGCCGTATTGATTTAGTCGCGCATTTATTCCGCAGCGCACTGGAGCAGTGGTTAATCTTAGATCGCGCTTGTTTTTTGCAGGAACAAGGATATGGTGTTTGCGTGGGTGAATTTTGTGCAAACAGCGTCACACCAAGAAATACGCTGATTTTAGCGCAAAAAATGGCGGTATAATTTTGCGCGTCTAAAAACATACTGTACTGTGATGTTTTTTATGAATTATTTCTATATTAGCGCATTTAAGTTTAGTGATAGTGAATTCAGGGCCGTCGTGTTTGGAACCTGCGCTGTGAGACAAGTCTTACACTCAAGATGGTTTTTTATTGAATCATCGGGCTTTTCTTGTTCAAATGTCGCATTAATGACGAATAACAACTGAAAGCTGACCTGCTGGTCAGTCATTCTAGTGAGCGAATAAAACAGTTTCATGAAATATTCCCGCGTATTTATTAATAGCCTGGCCTATGAACTGGCGCCTGTTGTGGTTTCCAGTAGTGAGCTAGAGTCTCGTCTTGCTCCTTTGTATCAAAAGTTCCGTATTCCTATGGGACAGCTTGCCGCATTGACTGGGATTACCGAACGCCGCTGGTGGCCAAAAGGACATCAATTGTCCGACGGTGCGATTAAAGCTGCCCGTAAAGCCATGGTTGAAACTGGGATTGATGTCGCCGATTTAGGTGCGGTTGTCTATACCGGCGTGTGCCGCGATCAACATGAGCCCGCGACCGCGTGTCGTATTGCTGCCGAATTGGGTGTGTCAAAAGACACTGCGATTTACGATATCAGTAATGCTTGTCTTGGGGTGTTATCGGGTATTTTAGATATCGCGAACCGTATTGAGTTGGGTCAAATCAAGGCGGGTATGGTGGTGTCCTGTGAGTCGGCGCGGGATATTGTCGATGTCACTATCGATAACATGTTGGCCGATCCGACCATGCAGAATTTTGCCCAGTCACTGGCGACCTTAACCGGTGGTTCTGGTGCCGTGGCGGTGATCCTTACCGATGGCAGCTTGCCGCTGACAAATGTGCGTCAGCATCAATTGCTGGGGGCATCGCACTTATCGGCGCCTGAGCATCACCAGTTGTGTCAATGGGGTCTGCAGGAAGTGGGGCATAACCTGTATCGCGAGTTTATGCGTACCGATGCCGTTACCTTGCTTAAAGAAGGCGTTGAATTGGCGAAGCACACTTGGGAGCATTTCCTTGAGCAGCGTAATTGGCTGGTTGAGCAAGTGGACAAAGTGATTTGCCATCAAGTGGGCGCCTCAAACCGTAAGCAAGTGCTTAGCGCGTTAAATATTCCCCCTGAGAAAGAATTTCCAACGTATCAGCTGCTGGGCAATATGGGCACAGTGTCGTTACCGGTGACCGCTGCGA
Source organism: Shewanella sp. SM20 (assembly GCF_025654545.1). Lineage (NCBI taxonomy): Bacteria > Pseudomonadati > Pseudomonadota > Gammaproteobacteria > Alteromonadales > Shewanellaceae > Shewanella > Shewanella sp. SM20. Next base: position 7,567 of record NZ_JAKKRK010000040.1, read on the forward strand.
TGGCGCACGATCAAGGCTTTTTGCAAGCGGGCGATCAAGTGAGCTTTTTAGGCATAGGCAGTGGATTGAATTGCATGATGTTAGGTATTAAGTGGTAGGGTGCAGTGCACCTTTTCACGCCTTTGCTTGATGGCTAGAATACATTCGAGTCAACCCAGTAAGTCCATGATTCAGTTGATAGCTTAGTCTTTAGTTCTGTCGATAAGCTAAGCCAGCTGTACATAACCCGTTATTCGCTCTCATAAAGAATCAAGATAGGAAGCGTCATGTTAGACACTCTGTTGCCTTTTAAACGTCATTTTCTTAGCCGTAATGGCAACAAGCTACATTATATCAACGAGGGTCAAGGCGAACCTGTGGTGATGGTTCACGGTAATCCTAGCTGGTCGTTTTACTACCGCAATCTTGTTAGCGCCTTAAAAGACACACATCAATGCATAGTGCCAGATCATATCGGCTGTGGTCTGTCGGATAAGCCAGACGATAGCGGCTATGACTATACCCTTAAGAACCGTATCGACGATCTCGAAGCTTTGCTCGATAGCCTGAATATGAAAGAAAACATTACCTTAGTCGTACACGACTGGGGCGGCATGATAGGTATGGGTTATGCGGCGCGTTATCCTGAGCGCATTAAACGCCTAGTGATATTGAACACGGGCGCTTTCTATTTGCCCGAGACTAAACCATTCCCTTGGCCGCTGTGGATCTGTCGTAATACCCTGTTAGGCACAGTGTTGGTACGCGGTTTCAATGCCTTTTCGTCTATTGCTTCCTATGTGGGTGTTAAGCGCCAGCCGATGTCGAAATACATTCGCGAGGCGTATGTCGCGCCGTTTAACTCTTGGGCTAATCGCATTTCGACGCTGCGTTTTGTGCAGGATATTCCACTGCGTGAAGGCGATAGAAATTATCAATTAGTCTCTGATATTGCTGCGAGTTTACCTAAATTTGCTAAAGTGCCGACCCTGATCTGCTGGGGTCTCAAGGACTTTGTGTTCGATAAGCACTTTTTAGCAAAATGGCGTCAGCACATGCCCCATGCGACCGTGCATGAGTTTGCCGATTGTGGTCACTACATTTTGGAAGATGCCAGCGATGAAGTGATTGCCCATATTAAAGATTTTATGGCTGACGACCACGTAGAAGCGGCGCCGTCCGAACAGGCCGCAGGTTAATGTCGACCTTGCTTGAGACTGAAGTGGCTCCTTTGGTTGCTCCTTTAGTGACGCCGTTGGAAACGCCGCTTTTAACGGGTTCTTCTACGTCAGCAACGGTCAGTGATGCCAATATTTGTCGTCATCTCAAGCAAGCAGCCCATGCCATTCCCCATCATCTTGCGGTAGCAGTACAAAGCGCTCAGGGCGCTTCTGTGGCGAATTTGCGTTACAGCGAGTTGGACTTCCTTAATCTGGATAGACAAAGCGATGCGATAGCCTTTGCGCTTAATGCCCATGGCATTGAGCGCGGCATGAAGGCTGTGCTTATGGTCACGCCGAGTTTGGATTTTTTTGCACTTACTTTTGCGCTGTTTAAAGCGGGGGTTATTCCTATCCTAGTTGATCCCGGCATGGGGATCCGCAATCTTAAACAGTGTTTTGCTGAAGCCGCGCCCGATGCCTTTATCGGTATTCCCAAGGCTCATATTGCTAGACGTCTATTTGGTTGGGGTAAGGGCAGTATTAAGTCATTACTCAATGTTGATGACGGCAAAACAGGCTTAGCGGCAAAGTTAATCCGTATCGGTACTGGTGCGATAAGTTTATCGACTCTGCTGCAAAGCACCTCAGTGCAATCTTCTGCTCCAAAGTCTGAATATCCCATGGTGATGCTCAAATCTGATGAGATGGCGGCAATTTTATTCACCAGTGGCAGTACCGGCACGCCTAAAGGCGTAGTGTATAGCCATGGTATGTTTGAGGCACAAATTCAAGCGCTAAAAAACGATTATGGCATTTGCCATGGCGAGCGCGATTTAGCCACTTTTCCGCTGTTTTCACTCTTTGGCCCCGCACTTGGCATGGCGTCTATCGTTCCAGAAATGGATGCCAGCAAACCTATTACTGCTAATCCTGAATTCCTGTTTGCCGCGATTGAGAAATATCAATGCAGTAATATTTTTGTTAATCCCGCTTTGCTCGAACGTTTAGGCCGCGCGGGGGAGCAAAAACAGCATAAATTGCCTAGCGTACAGCGGGTGATTTCCGCGGGTGCGCCAGCCACCATTGCCTCCATCGCCCGTTTTAGTAAGATGCTGAGCCAAGGTGTGCCGATTTTAAATTCCTACGGTGCAACCGAATCTTTGCCTATTAGTATGATTGCCAGCGATGCGTTATTTGCCACGACTGACATCACAGATAACGGCGGTGGTATCTGTGTCGGTCGCGCTATCGATGGCGTGACGATTCGCATTATTGCTATCAGCGAAGAGGTTATTCCCGAGTGGGATGATGCCTTACAGTTGAATAACGGTGAAATCGGCGAGATAGTCGTGCAGGGACCTATGGTGAGTCAGTCCTATTATCTAAACAATAGTCAGCACGCTAGCCAAAACGAAAGCCAAGGCAAACGCGCGACTGCGGCGGCCAAGATTTGGGATTCGGCAACCAATACCGTTAGACACCGCATGGGCGATTTGGGGTATCTTGATGATCAAGGTCTTCTGTGGATGTGTGGTCGTAAGGCCCACAGAGTCGACGCTACCCTTAACGGATTGTTTGCTAAACGTTATTATTCCATTCCCTGCGAGCGCATTTTTAATACGCATCCCAATGTGAAGCGCTCCGCTTTAGTGGGAGTGAAAGTGGCGAACGAGATAGAGCCGTTAATTTGTATCGAACTCGACCAGTCATTGGTGTGCAATAAGAGTCAGCAGTTGTACCAAGATTTGATCGCCATTGCCGAGCAATTTACGCAGACTCAGGGCATAAGGCGGTTTCTTATTCATCCAGATTTCCCTGTGGATGTGCGGCATAATGCCAAGATTTTTAGAGAAAAATTAGCCGTTTGGGCACAATCACAAACGAAAGGTTGATTTAAAACTCCACGGCTTTTTCCTGCATTTTTTACGTTATATTCTGTGTTCATTTGAACAAACTCGCTTATTTTTAAGCCCTTGTGCTTATTTTAAACTTATTACACCGACTTTAAGTTCATGTAAATGTGCTGAAATGGATACCCTTAATGACGAAAGACCCAATCAAGAGCACGACGCTTGCCCAATTTGATGCGGCTGAACAAACGGCACTCGCGCAGCTCGCGCTTAAGGTGCAACACGCCTTTGTCACGGGGGCGGGGGGATTTTTAGGCAAAACGATTTGCCTGAGATTGTTAGCTGCGGGCATTAAAGTCACAGGTTTTGCGCGTGGGCATTATCCCGAACTTGAAGCACTGGGCGTAGTCATGCTGCAAGGGGATTTAGTCAATAAAGATCTGCTGCAACAGGCGATGCAAGGCTGCGATATTGTATTTCATGTGGCGTCTAAAGCAGGTGTTTGGGGTGACAGAGACAGCTATTTTTGTCCGAATGTGAAGGGCGCTGCCAATGTGATTGCCGCTTGTAAGGCATTAAAAATAGATAAGTTAGTTTATACCAGTACCCCGAGTGTGACCTTTGCAGGGCAGGATGAATCGGGTATTGATGAGTCTACTCCCTATGCCACAAGATTCTTGAATCATTATGCCCACTCTAAAGCCATCGCTGAAAAGATGATGCTCGACGCCAATCAAGTGGGTGACATGCCACTTGAAAATCCTAGTGTGACTCAAGTATCTAGCCAAGTGACGACTCAAGCCACTGGACCCTATGCGTTAAAAACCGTCGCACTCAGGCCGCATCTGATATGGGGGCCTGGCGATCCCCATCTAGTGCCACGGGTATTGTCGCGCGGGCGTTTAGGTAAGCTTAAACTGGTTGGCCGCGAAGATAAGCTGGTCGATACCATCTACATAGACAACGCCGCCTATGCCCATGTGCTGGCGGCGCTGGAACTTTGCCAAGCAAAGCCTAAGTGTCAAGGGAAAGCTTATTTTCTGAGTAATGATGAACCCATCACTATGGCCGAGATGATCAATTTGATTTTGGCCTGCGATGCTTTACCGCCAGTGACTAAGCGTGTGCCTCAATCTGTGGCCTATGTAGTAGGCGCAGTATTAGAAAGTGTACATTACCTCCTAAAGAAGCAAGAAGAGCCCATGATGACGCGTTTTGTCGCACGGCAGTTATCCTGCAGCCATTATTTTGATATCAGCGCAGCTAAACGAGATTTAGGTTATCGTGCGCTCGTCTCTATTAATCAAGGGATGGCAAGGCTTAAAGTGTCGCTTTAGTTTTAGATATACTGCCATCATGGTATTGGGGATTTATGAGTTGCGGTGATTGTAAAACGTCAATTTTCAGGCAAAAGATTGGTCGCTGCAAACGCTGTATGTGGCAGCTTACGGCTTTATCGGCCATCGGCTGGCCGCTGTGGTGGTGGCTTTATCGTGATGCGCCTAGGGATGTAAACTCGATTGCATTACTGTTTTTCTGCGCGGCTTTTACGGGGTTACTTGCTTTGCACCTTATCGTATTGGCTTACCGTCGCCTCAGAGGGCGAAAGTAAGCCAACTGACTTTTTGTTTGTATGCTTAAACTGAGTGAGTCGCCATTTTCTCGTGCATCATTTTTTTCATTAATGGCGCAAGGGCAAAGAAGACTAATGCCATCACCACGCCAATTTGCGCCGAGAAGATAAACAGTTGCTCGTATAGCGCCATCGCACTCGGTACGTCACTTATCACGCCGCCTTGGGTATCAATCGCGGCGAGCTTGTTTAATTCGGCGGCTAAGATTTCAGAGTATGAAGTGCCGAGGAACCAAGCACCCATCATCAGGCTGACAACGCGTTTTACCGAAAGCTGAGTCACGGCAGATAAGCCTATGGGCGACAGCAATAACTCCCCGATTTCTAATACAAAATAAGCCGCGACTAAGAACCAAATACTCACTAAGCCACTGCTTAGCGGCATCTGGATCCCGAGCACAAGTACCATAAAGGATAAACCCGCGAACAAAATACCGAGTGCGGTTTTAACCGGTTTACTCGGGTCACAATTTTTACGGGCGAGGGCTGGCCACAGCCAAGCGAAGATAGGCGACAAACTGATCACAAAGAAAGCGCCGAGGAAGGTCAATTGTCCGGCACTCCATTCGAGACCGAGCATGTTACGGTCCATCACACGGTCCGAAAATGCTACCCAAGAGCCATAGGTCTGCTCATATAAACCAAAGAAGACCAAACCAGCAACGATGAAAAGCAGCAAAGCCGACATCTGTTGACGTTCAATCGGATTACAATGTTTCACCATGAACCAGCCAATACCAAGGGCAAGCACTAGTGATACTGAGTGCAAGAACCAAATCACTGGGCTCACAGCGGGTAATAAACTGCTAATCGAAAGTACGAGGGAGTGGGTTTGAATCAACCCCCAGACTATGATTACGCTGCCAATTGCGCTTAAGTAAATCCATTGTTCTGTCGTTATGCCAGCGGTTTTCTTTAAAATCCGCGCAGGATCTCTGGGTTCAGCGAAGCCTTGCAGATGTTTCTTGCCACGAATAAACACCAATAAACCCGCTAACATCCCCAAACCTGCCAAACCAAAACCGTACTTCCAGCCATAGGTTTCACCTAAATAAGCGCAAATTAGCGGGGCTAAGGTGGCGCCTAAGTTGATGCCCGCGTAGAAAATGGTAAAACCAGAATCTCGCTTAGCGGATGATTTAGGATAAAGCTGACCGACTATGGTGGAAATATTGGGTTTTAAAAAGCCCACACCGACAATGATTAAGGCGAGGGATAAATAGAATACTTGCAGCGCTTGTTCATCCCGTTGAACTTCACCCGCAACGATAACCGCTTGATGGCCTTCAAAGGCCATACCTAAGTGGCCGAGCACCAATAAAATACCGCCAAAGATCACCGCTTTACGCATGCCGATATAGCGGTCGGCCAATAAGCCACCCACTACGGGCATGGCATACACTAAGGCACCGTAAGCACCAATCACGTTGTAACCAAATTCATCGGTAAATAGATGATATTTAATCAGGTAAAGAAACAGTAATGCTTTCATACCGTAGAAAGAGAAGCGTTCCCACATTTCGGTAAAAAAGCAGACAAATAAGCCCTTAGGATGCCCAAATAGCATTTCAGCTGGGGGCGAGCCTTGTGGGCCCTGCATTGCGTGCGGCGGGTTTTGTTCTATTGACACTTAAGACTCCCAATGCTGGCACTTTATGCGCCGAGCAGCTAATGATTCATTTTATCGTAATGAATTTTATTAATTATTTTTCATTATTTGTGATTATCGCGGCGCTTTTGATTGCTAAAAGACAGCGCTGTTGCAGCAGTTAATCACACTCGGATGATATGGAACAGCCAAGGGTCTTGAAAGTGATGAATATTTTGTATAACTAACATTTTTAGCCGTTCTTTAAGGCTCGCTATAGCAATACTAAGCGGTTAAATTAATTCATTTTCAGTTAAGAAATGAGTGCTAAATAGTGGCCATAATTCAACTGTGGCAGTTTTATCTTAGCGGCTTTAGCCTTGATTTAGCTGTAGTTCGTCGTTTAATGGATAGTGTAAGTTTTATGATTGATAGCAATTTTGCATTATTGGTAGAGCATCTACGCGCTTGTTCGAGGCTGCTATCTAAAGGAATGTCACGAATGGGTGGGTTAGATGATTTTCTCAGGGAAGCGCTGTGATTGAGAAGTGAACTTATTCGAGGCATAAGTATAAATAAGCACCATAATTATATTGATTGTAAAAGAATTTTAATCTTGATAGTTGCATTTTTCATATAAGATTTCACAGTTTATATTTCTACAATGAGTCAATGTCTATCTGCTCAACTTTACTGATTTAGATCAGTCGTTATGTGTTACTAAGGAGACTTATGGAGTTTTTTACCACCCTATTTGTGGGTTACCCGCTTTGGGTTTGGTTAATGTTTTTCGGTTTTGTGCTGGCGTTATTAGCCTTTGACCTTGGCGTATTGCACAAGGATCAGCATGAAATTACCGTGGCTGAAAGTTTAAAGCTTTCAGCCTTTTATATCTGTATGGGCTTATTGTTTGGGGCCTGGCTCTGGTGGTACAAGGGTTCAACTGCCGGTATGGAATACTTAACGGGCTATCTGATTGAAAAATCACTGTCTATGGATAACGTATTTGTTATCGCGTTAATCTTCAGTAGCTTAGGTATCCCACGTTTATACCAACATAGAGTGCTCTTCTGGGGCATTATGGGCGTAATAGTGTTGCGCGCCATTATGATCGGTCTTGGTGCTGTGCTTGTTGCCCAGTATCAAGGTGTACTTGTGTTATTTGGACTCTTCTTGATTTTCACTGGCGTGAAAATGCTCTTCTCAAACGATGAGCACGGTGATATCCAAGACAATAAGTTTTATAAATGGTTACGCACTAAGATGCGTTTTACGCCAACGCTGCATAAAGAAAAATTCTGGGTTCGTGGCGAAGATCATCAGTTAACAAAAGGATGGTGGGCGACGCCGTTATTCTTGGCGTTGATCTTAGTGGAAACCGCGGATTTGGTGTTTGCAGTCGACAGTATTCCAGCTATTTTTGCGATTACCCAAGATCCTTTCATCGTCTATACCTCGAATATCTTCGCGATTCTGGGGCTACGTGCTTTGTATTTTGCGTTGGCTGCTATGGTGCATCGTTTTGAATACCTTAAATACGCGCTGTCAGTAGTATTAGTGTTTATTGGGGTGAAAGTGGGTTTAGTGTATTTCAATCACGAGGGAATAGTGGACTTTACTATCCCAACAGCAGTATCCCTTGGTGTGACTTTTGGTCTGTTAGTCTTAGGTGTCTTGTATTCGCTGTGGAAGACGCGCGGGCAAGAAGTTGAGAAATAGCTTGGACGGCTAGTCCAATAAGCAATATGTTTCGGCCGTTTAGTCATGCTAAACGGCCTTTTTTATATCCTTAATATGTGAATCGTTAAGCTTTACAGAAGATGTTAAAAATTAGTCTATGCTTAATTTGAGCCGTTGTTAGTTTTAGGCTCACAAAGGGAGTTTTTAGGACTAATACTCTTCAAGGACGATATTATGAAACTCAACATTACCGCCATACTTCTGCTCACCGTTTGTTCATTGACCACAGTCAACGCAAAAGCTGCAGATAAGCAATCGCCTAACACTAGATCTAGCGCAAATTTAACCTGTACTGGAGCCTATCCAAGTTACTTCCAAGATCCTGCTTTTACAAAAACAGGTATGTGGGACAATCAAGTCATTATCAACCAAGCTTATTCTGGCTGGAAGGGGCCTATTTTTAGCCTCAGTGATGCTTATTCGAGTGCTAAACCAGATAGCGCTGCACCTTGGCTTAAATTCAATCCTTTCGATAAAAATCTGAGTGAAAGTGATAAAAATACCCAAGCTGAGCAATACCTCTGGGCTGTGATGAAGTACATCCAAGAGGGAAACATCGACAAAGGCGATGTCAGTAAAGACTGGGATCTGTGTAACAACAAGGTGCGCTCTTGGTACCATATTCCCTATCAGACCTATGATCCCATGAGTGGGCGGGAATTTATCCATGGCTTGACCCGAGAAGCCCCCGTTACTATGGAGATAAAAGGCCAAGGCTCCCTTAAAACCACTATGTGGGCGGTGGGCTTTTATAATCCTCAGGCGGCAAACAGCATTGGCAAGGTATGGACCGGGGCACCATCACCTGTGATGCCCCAGCAAAACTTTGCATTTAATGAAGGCAGTGTGATTGGCAAGTTACTGTTCACAACCGCAACGCCTAATAACTATCCTTTCCTTGAAAATGTACCTGTTTGGCAAGCCAATATCAGTGCCAGTGATTTCTGTGTATGTAAAAACGCCGATGGCAGTGCTTGCAGTTTTCAACAGGAAACAGAGCAATGCCCGCGCTCTGTCGCCGATGTGTACTTATTGCAGTTTGATATTGCAGTGCGCGACAGCCGTTCACCCGTGGGCTGGGCCTATGGCACTTTTGTCGCCGATGGTCAGTTTAAAGCGAAAGAGAAAAATCCTTGGGATCGTATCTCACCTCTGGGATTAATGTGGGGGAATGACACGCCGCCAGCAACAGTGGGAGCGGCAGCATTCCCTCAAAACCCAATCACAGGGCTTAAGGATAGCGCCGTATTTCAAGAGGTCGTTGGCCGTTTGAATGAGCACACCAATGCGGGACACTTAGGGTGTAATGGGCGCCTAAATGGCCCTGCGGATAATGCATTAAGTAGCTGTTTATCTTGTCATCAAACTGCTTCAGTTCCCGATAGTACCAATAATACACCGGCAATCCTGTACCAATTTGCCTCGTATCAAGAGCCGGGCAGTGGTCAATGTTTAACATCGCCCAGCGCCCTCGATTTATCGATTGACCAAGTGTATTTCAAAACCTTTATGTGTTCTGCGTCCTTCGTTGGACCCAGTAACATAGTCCCTGCACCTAAATATACTCAAGGGCAAAAACAGTGGATTTCTACTGATTTTTCATTGCAGCTCAGTATCAGTCTCACCCAGTGGCAAGAATGGCAACAAGACCAAGATAACCTGAAAAAGAATATCAAAGTACGTATATTTGATGGCACTTTACCCTCGCGCTAATGTTGGCGTTTATGTAACTAATTGTATTTGGTACGCCATATTTTAATTCGCAGCATATTTTTACTTTTATATTGTATTTCAATAGCAAGGGACTCAAATAGAGTCCCTTTTGCTATTTTAGGGATTAAGAATATGTAGTTTGTTTTGCTGGCTATCATTCTGTAAGTACATGAATATCTTGATAACTACTGTGAGGGTTAATTTTATGTGATAGTTTGTTGGTATTTTGAACTCACAGACGCAAGAGGGAAGCATGCTGACTATTTCTAATCTCACTAAAACCTATGATAACGGTGTTAAAGCACTCGATGGTGTTGATTTAACGATTTCCAAAGGGATGTTTGGTTTACTCGGACCCAATGGCGCTGGCAAGTCATCACTCATGCGTACCATTGCCGCCCTGCAAAGTGCCGATAGTGGCAGCATAGTGTTTGATGGTATTGATGTATTAGCCGATCCTCAAGCGCTGCGTAAAACCTTGGGATATTTGCCCCAGGACTTTAATGTTTATCCGCGTATTAGTGCCTATGACCTGTTAGATCATTTAGCCATTCTTAAGGGCATTAATCAAAGCAAGCTGCGTAAAGAAGCGGTTGAAGGATTGCTGGCACACACCAATCTTTATCAGCATAAAAATAAAGCCGTGAGTGGTTTTTCTGGCGGTATGCGTCAGCGTTTTGGTATTGCTCAGGCCTTGCTTGGTGATCCTAAATTATTGATTGTGGATGAGCCGACTGCGGGTCTCGATCCCGAAGAACGTAACCGTTTCCATAACTTGCTGGTGAGTTTAGGCGAGGAAAAAGTGGTAATCCTCTCAACTCACATTGTCGAAGATGTGTCTGAACTCTGCGCTAATATGGCGGTTTTGGCATCGGGTAAAATTCTGCTTCAAGGCAATCCACATCAATTGGTGGGTGAATTAACGGAAAAAATTTGGACTAAGACTGTGAGTCAAGCACAGGCGCAGGAGCTTGAGGCGCAATTACCTGTGATTTCTAAGCGTTTATTAGCGGGACGCACAGTACTGAATGTGATAGCTGAAACTTGTCCTGAAGGATTTACCCCTGCGACTGCTGGGCTTGAAGATCTGTATTTTTCGACTTTACTCAGTCACCGCCGTCAGGCTGCCTAAGGAGATATCAATATGTTGTTATCAATGCTTAGGTTTGAGTGGCGTTATTATTTGCGTCAGCCATCCTTTTATGTTGTTTCTTTTCTATTGTTTTTAATGAGTTTTCTATCAGTCGTCTCCAACAATATTCAAATTGGTAGCGGCGGTGAGGTGATGAAAAACAGCCCATTTGGGATTACTCAAACCATGTTGATCATGGGACTTATTTCCATGTTTGCCGTGGTGAATTTTGTGGGTAGCACGGCTATTCGCAATCATCAGCATTTGATGGAAGAGCTGATTTATAGCAAACCCCTATCACCATTTGCATACCAATTTGGTCGATTTCTCGGCAGTTTTGTTGTGGTGATGATGGTATTTGCCTTTATCCCCATAGGGTTAATGCTCGGCTCTTTTATGCCATGGGTCGATGCTAGCCGTTTTGGGCCTTTTGCGTTATCGAATTATCTTGTGCCGTATTTTTTACTCGCCATGCCGACTTTGCTGCTGATCTCGACTCTATTCTATGCGATGGCAAGTCATTTTCGTTCCTTAATGGCGCTCTATCTGACCGCTGTAGCCATGTTGGTGCTTTATACCTTGACGGGCGAAATGGCGAGTCAGCCACAATATCGCACCATAGCCGCCTTGCTTGATCCCTTTGCGCTGCGCACCTTTGCCGAAGTGACCCGTTACTGGACCATTAGCGAGAAGAATAGCCAGTTAATTGAATTCTCAGGACTCGTACTGCAAAACCGGGCGATATGGTTTGGAATTGCCTGTGTATTACTGGCCGTTTCAGGGATTTTCCGTCAGCCGAGTTTGACTAAGAAACGTGAGAAAAAATCCGATAAAGCAGGAAAAGTTCCCAGCTTAGTGCCTTTGGCACAATTGGCTATGGCAACTGATCCTAATGGTCGTCAGCAATTTTGGACGCGGGTTAAATTTGAAGTACGGCAAGTACTATTTACCGCGCCATTTGTGGTGTTAGGTGTGCTGACTATTTTCAATTTAGTCGGCCCCATGTTCGATGATTTTGGTTGGTATGGCACATCTAATTGGCCATTAACCCAAGATATGGTGAATAACATTGCCGGCGCGACGGGGTTATTGATGGTGATAGTGCTGATTTATTACAGCGCAGAAATCGTCTGGCGTGAACGCAGTTCAGGAATGGGAGATATCGTCGATAGCGTTCCCGTATCAAACTTAAGCTTTTGGGGCTCAAAGTTAGTATCTGTGGTCATTGTGATGACCTTGCTCTATGTGCTCGCCATGTGTACCACAATTGCTTTTCAACTGATAAAAGGTCAAGCCAATCTTGAGATTGCTCAATACCTTATCAGGCTCGGATTTTATTACCTCCTGCCGCTGTTGATGACCGCTGTGCTAGCGTTTTTCCTACAAGTGCTTAGCCCAAATAAGTACGCAGGTATGGGACTATTTGTCGCTTATTATCTAACGACATTTGTTATGGCAAGCTGGGGATTTGGCCATAGCCTATATAACTTTGGTCAATCACCGACCTTAATTTACTCGGATATGAACGGCTACGGTTGGGGCTTATTAAGTCATGCACTCTATATGATTTACTGGGGGGCTTTTAGCCTTATCCTGTTTGTTTTAGGTTATGGCTTGTACCATCGCGGACCGCAGCAAAGCCTTAAAACCCGTATGGGATTACTGAGTTATCAGCTTGGTTTTAGTGGCAAAGTCATTGTAAGCGTTGCTTTGGTGGTATTTTTGGGCATGGGCAGTTATTTGTTCTACCAAACAAAAGTGTTGAATCATTATTTAACCCAAGATGAAACCACAGATCTGCAAGCTGATTATGAGAAGGCCTTCAAACAATACCAAAGCATGCCGATTTTAGTGGCCACTAAGGTCAATGCGAATATTGATATTTTCCCTGAAGAGCGAAAAATTGTTGCTAAGGTGATATTCGAATGGCAAAACAAGTCAGATAAACCAATCGAAAGGATGTTAGTGCAGTGGCCCGAGCATACTGAGGCCGAAACGGTAAAAATCAATATCCCGAATACAAACTTAGGTGAGTTAGATAGCCGCTATCGCAATGCTTGGTTGACCTTTTCGACGCCAGTGCAGCCTGGGCAGGTGGTGCAAGGGGACATTCAATTAGTACGTCAGTCTGTGGGTATTGCTGAAGCTGGCTTTGATATGTCTGTGGTTGAAAATGGCACCTTCATCAACAATTTCGAACTATTGCCCCTCTTTGGTTATCAAGACGGCTATGAGCTGATGGATCGCCACGAGCGCGAAAAGCGCGATTTAGCCGAAAAAGCTCGAGCGAACAAGCTTGAAGACAGCCGTTACTACACGCAAAACTTCTTTGGTGTCGATGGTGATTTCATTCAGTTTGAAGCCACTATTTCGACAAGTGCAGATCAAATTGCATTAGCGCCAGGGTATTTGCAAAAACAGTGGCAGCAGGATGGGCGTGAGTATTTCCATTATTCGATGGATAGCCCTATGGTGAATTTCTACGCCATTATTTCGGGCCGTTATCAGGTGGAAAAAACTGAGCACAATGGTGTTGCGGTTGAGGTTTACTACCATGCGGAGCATCCTTGGAACGTTGCGCGCATGATAGAGTCGGTTAAAGATTCTATCGATTACTACACACAAGCATTTGGGCCTTATCAGCATAAGCAAATGCGAATTATGGAGTTTCCGGGTTACCGTAGTTTTGCACAAAGTTTTGCTAATACAGTGCCTTACTCAGAGCGTATTGGTTTTATTACTGATTTACGCAATGAGGATAATATCGATCCTGTGTATTACGTCACCGCCCATGAAGTGGCACATCAATGGTGGGGACACCAAGTGGGCGCTGCCGATGTGCAGGGCAGTGCTGTGATATCCGAAAGCTTGTCGCAGTATTCGGCGTTGATGGTGCTGGAGAAAAAGTATGGCGATAAAATGATCCGTAAATTCTTGAAATACGAATTAGATAGATATTTACGCGGCCGTTCATCCGAGTCCATCAAAGAAATGCCTCTGCTGCGCAGTGAAAATCAGCAGTACATTCATTATCAGAAAGGCTCAGTGGTGATGATGGCGATTAAAGATGTGTTGGGTGAAGAGAAACTTAACGCTAATTTGAAGGCATTCTTAGCGCGTTATCAGTATCGTAACGATCCTTTCCCAACCACATTGGATTTAGTGAGTTACCTTGAGCAAGGGACAGATGAAGCGCAAGCTCGCTTTATCGATGAGTCTTTTAATGACATCACGCTCTACGATCTTAGGTTAACCAATGCGGTCATGACCACTCTGCCCGATGGTAAGACGCAAGTTGACTTGAGCATTTATGCCAGTCGCAAAGTCGCGAGTGGTAAAGGTGAAGAAACCGAACAACCTTTAGATGCCATCATCGATATCGGTGCCTTTAGTGCCGATCCCGATAAGCTAAAGGATGACAAACAGGTGTTATTGATTGAGAAGCACAGGCTGGTCAGTGGTGAAAACAAGCTGACGATCACTTTGGCTGAAAAACCCAGTTATGTGGGGGTCGATCCCTTTGTGAAGCTCATCGACAGAGATACGAAGGATAATATCTTTAAACTCTAAATCCGTTTTGAAACCAGTTTGTTAAAACCAACGCACTATCTGGCATGACCTGTTAGATAGTGCGTTTTTTATGGCAATACCCTTGGCTCATTTTGAAATTAATGCAAATTAGCTTGTTCTTCTACGTGCTTTTTCCTAAGGTGATTGCAAATGATTTTCAATGAGGCGTGATATGAATACCCATCTGCAGTTACAGGTAAACCATTGGCTTGAAAATGATCCAGACCCTCGCACTCAAGCCCAGTTACAAACCCTAATTGATAGCGGCAATGAAGCCGAACTCGCAGCGCGCTTTGCGGGTCGCTTGGAATTTGGCACCGCAGGATTACGCGGTGTCGTCGGTGCAGGGCCTATGGGGATGAACCGTTTGGTGATCCGCCAAACCTCTGCTGGTCTTGGTGCTTATCTACTTGATCAGATTAAAGATACCGCCGAGCGTGGCGTGGTGATTGGTTATGATGGCCGCCATGATTCATTTAATTTTGCCCATGATGCGGCGAGTGTGCTCACCGCTATGGGGATTAAGGTACGCTTAACGTCCAAAGTAGCGCCAACGCCGTTGGTGGCCTTTGGGGTAAAACATTTTAATGCGGCAGCGGGCATTGTGGTGACCGCGAGTCATAACCCGCCGCAATACAATGGCTATAAAGTCTATTGGGAGAATGGCGCGCAGATTATTCCGCCCCACGACTCTGGCATTGCCGCGCAAATTGAGCGCGCCGCGAATCAAGCTATTCCGTTTTTAGAGCATGATGACGCGGTAAAACAAGGTAAGTTAGTTATCCTGCAGGACGATTTTTACCAAAGCTATCGCCATGGCGTGCAGCAAGCTGAGGTGCTGCAAAACCATACCGCTCCTGAAAAGGTGAGTTTAGCCTATACCGCCATGCACGGTGTGGGTGCCGAAATGGCTGAAACGGTATTGAAAGATGCTGGTTTCACCCAAGTGTATTCGGTTGCCTCCCAGCGTGAACCCGATGGGGATTTCCCGACGGTGAACTTCCCAAACCCTGAAGAAAAGGGTGCGATGGATTTAGTGATTGCCGAGGCGAAAAAACACGGCGCTATGCTCGCCTGTGCTAACGATCCCGATGCCGACCGTTTTGCGGTCGCAGTGCGTAAAGAGGATGGCGAGTATCAGATGTTGACGGGCGATCAAGTCGGTGTGCTCTTTGGGCATTACTTACTATCTCACGCTAAAGATCATCAGCGTCTTACGGGCACAACGATAGTGTCATCGAGCCTGTTATCTAAGATTGCTCAGGGTTTTGGCACGCAAAGCTTTACCACGCTCACTGGCTTTAAGTGGCTGATGAATGTAGGGATTGCGAAAACTTCGCCTGAGGATCAGTTCCTGTTTGCCTATGAAGAAGCCCTTGGCTACACAGTTGGCAGCATGGTGTGGGACAAAGACGGCTTGTCGGCGCTGGTGGCATTTGCCCAATTGACTGCCGAGCTGGTGGCGAAGGGGCAAACGATTTGGGACAGACTCGAGCAAATTTACCGTGAGCATGGGTTCCATCTCAATGCGCAGGTGAGCATTGCCTTAAAACCTGACACGCCCAATATTGGCGCCTATTTGCGCGAGCATCCACCTGTGAAGATTGGTGAGTTAGATGTGCTCTCAACCGATGATTTAAAGGCCCTTGAGCGTCGTTTTGTCGATGGAAATGTTGAGAAAATCGACTTACCACCGAGCGACGTATTGACTTACTGCTTAGCGGGCGGGGCTCGGGTGATCGTCAGACCATCTGGCACTGAACCTAAAATTAAGTGCTACTACGAAGTGGTAGAAACTATGGTTGATACAGATACCTTAGCTAGCGCCCAAGCGAGGGCGAGCAAAGCCATGGATGATTTTATTCAGGCTCACCAAGCCAGTTTGCCAAAATAATCTTGGTTGCTGGTTAAGTTAAAACGCCAAAATTCACTTTTATTAAAAGGCTACTGACATCATGCTGTCAGTAGCCTTGTTTTATTCTTGTTGTCGCCCGTTAATGATTCAGTCCTGAATTGTACTAATAAGGTTTTGAATCATTGATATTTTTTCAACAAGGAGAAAGTGAAAATGTTATCTATTGCACCGTTAGTTTGGGGTGAAATTCCTGTCAGTGACATGAACCGTGCCGTTGCTTTTTATCAACAGCATTTTGGGGTCGAGTTTAAACGTGACGATATGGAAGACATGGAATATGCGAGCCTAGTCACTGAGGATGCGAGTGCGGCGAGCATAGGGCTAGTCAAGTGCAGTATGAGCCAGCCGTCAATGCAGGGCAGCACAGTGTATTTGCATTTCAGCACCCACTTACAACCGCTAGTGGATAAACTCGCTGCCGCTAATGTGAATATTTTGCTGCCAGTGACGCCGATTAATGGTGGAGAGTGTGGTTACATCGCGTTATTTGCCGATAGTGAAGGCAATAAAGTCGGTCTGTGGTCTAAGGATAAGTAGTCTCGAGTGTTAAATTTTTAGCGTCGTGCCTTTAAGGCACGACGCTAACATTAACCTATTGGTTTAGATATCTATGGAAGAAACAAAGATGGATGTGGTTTATATTGATGCTCGACCGTTACTTGGACTAAGCACCCGCACGAATAATCGGGCAGAAATGTCTATCGATAGCGCTAAAATTGGCAGTTTATGGCAAGCCTTTTTTGAATCATCCCAGCTGACCGCTATGCTCAATTCGCCCATGTATGGCGTGTATTATGACTATGAGTCAGACATGAATGGCGAGTTTTCTGTGCTGGTGGGTAAGGCAATTGATGCCCCTGTTGATGCAAGTCATTTTACGCCATTGGAGCTTAACGCGGGCAAGTACCTAAAATTCACTGCTCAGGGTGATATGCCCCAGTGTGTTATCGATCTTTGGGGACAAGTGTGGGGTTATTTTAGCGCGGCTGATTGCTCTCATCAGCGACGCTATCAAACGGATTTTGAAGTCTATCTTAGTGCTACTGAGGTTGAGATCTATATCGGGATTTTATGATTCAAATCGTAAAAGCACTCAAGTGTGTATTCAAGGACATACCAGCGATTGACCTAGGGTAATAATACTTAATCAATTGATTGATAGATAAAGGGTTAAACCAGAGCTAATGCGCCGCGCTGATCGCTTATTTCAAATAGTGCAAATTCTTAAACACAAACGCCTGACCACAGCCCAAGAGTTGGCTGAACGGTTAGAGGTTTCTACACGCACGATTTACCGTGATGTGCAGGACCTGTGTTTAAGTGGCATTCCTATTGAAGGGGAAGCGGGTGTCGGCTATTTGTTGCGCCATGAGGTTAATGTTCCGCCCTTGATGTTTAACGAAGCCGAACTCGAAGCGATTCAAGTTGGCATGCGTATGGTGCAAACTTGGGGTGGTAAGGAGCTTGGTAGCGCCGCGAGGCAGGCGATGATTAAGGTCGAAGCTGTGTTGCCTAAACGATTACAAGCCTATCAATCCCTAATGTTTTCACCGGATTTTTACCTCGATTCCAATGAGTTCCAATTCCTCGATCCCTTGCGTAATGCGGCTCAGCGCCGCGAATACGTCAAACTCTTCTACCAAGATGTCAAACTGGATGTTACCGAGCGGGAAGTTAGGCCGCTCGCCATCTATTTTTGGCGTGGTACTTGGACCTTACTGACATGGTGTGAGCTACGTGCTGATTTTCGTAATTTCAGGGTCGATCGCATCACAGGTCTTGTGCGGTTAAACCGTCATTTTGATCTCACTCTCGGGCAAGAGCTTGAAGATTATATTTGCCTGATGGATGAGCAATCGAAGGCGCGAGCAGAAGCGAAAGAAAAGCCACTCGAATGAGTGGCTTTGTATTACATTTCTAATTTGCTAGTAACTTTCTAGTAATTCGCTAGTTGTATCGAGATCTCTCTGATACTGGTGTCATAGTAGTTATTGAGAGCCTAAGCTCACCGTTTTTAATTGTTTAACATGACTTCACTTGATTGCGAAATATTCAGTTTTTTGATTAAACCATCTTCATCATTGTTTTGGAGCTCGCCGACGGCAACCTGAATATTACGACTCAGTCCTAATTTTTGAGCGCTTTTAGGACGATTAGCAATGTCTTCATCCGTTAGTGGATAGGATTCACTGGCATCGATATTAAATTGACTCGAATCTATTGCTGTAAATTTACCGCTGATAGGTGCGCCATGTTGTCTAACAATATTCGCCAATTGCCACTCAAAGCCACTTTTTGACTGTGCCGAATTAATCGCTGCAGGCCAATCCCATACACCATAACCGTTAATATCTTGATGAAGATATTGGTCGACTAAGGCTTCTGGTCCATTAAGATTATTCGCATTCGCATTCGCATTCGCATTCGCTCCGCCAAAGGTGTAAGGAAAGTTAGGTCTATTTGTCGGATGATTAATATGCGCATTACCACCCCATTTTAAGAAGTTCTCATATTTTATATCGTACATCATATATAAACTTGAGGTGTATGGGACATCTGCCTTTTGTTTAAATAGGGTGATTGAAATATAACGTTTGCTGCGAGGCGGCATAATTGCGCGGTACTGCGCCTGACTCGAAATCGTTGTACTTTTGCCGTCGGTTTCACTCCAACCTTGGCTGGCAGAAAATTCGGCGCTGATTTCAGAACTCGCTCCACCTATTCCTGGAATACCCACTTCATATTTATTGGTTACGCCAATTTTCTCGGAGAAGGAGAAATTATCGGTTTTGGCCCAGCTAGTGGTGTAATCATAGTTAAGAGTGGCGACACCGGTATCTTCGGTATCGCCCCAGTTATAGATAACCACAGGAGCAGTATAAATAGCCTCACGATCATAAACTTGAGGTGAACCTAACTTTAGACTTTGAGGATTAGTGACGAAATGAATATTTTGTAAATTTACCTTCAAACGTTCATTCGCTCTGTAGCCGCTTGCATAAGGATCATTACCGTTATAGCGGGCTTTAAGACTGTATTCGTTGCTCGATTCTCTTCTGACTTCGATGTCTTCACCAACATACTGGGATGCTGTACCGCCAGCCCATGCATATCCGAGATGGTGTCCTAAGGAGAATAACGAGCTGATAAACGAGGGGTCGTTAATTGCATCATTTTTAAGCGAATCAAGATCAGGGGCTGCGTGTTCTACCATTGACAGTTTTGGAATAGTATTCGGAATAGCAGCTTCGGCCAACAAAGAAACAGTTCCAAGTGCGGTTAAACAGGATAAAGTTAATATACCCAGGCTAGATTTTGTTCTCATGATTGTTCCTTTATTTTAATAAAATACGTCCTTTCATTGAGAGCGCCGATGGCAATTATATGTAGTCCTGAATCATATAAATAATCATTACTGCTAGGCACATCTAAAAAGCTAACACTTTTATTTTTATTAAACAAAATAAAAATGAATTAATTTTAGGCGTGTTTTAATCTGGTTAAAAATGTTAATCACTTTATTTTTAAACGGTATTTAGAACTTTATAATATAGTGTATTTACTTTAATTTTTAGTGGGTTGGTTTTTGAATGTGGATTAATATTTATGCGGCATTTTATTATGTAAAACTTTTTAAATGGACTCTTCATTCCGAGAACTATACTGAGATGAGTGCTGTAATAGATGCTGTAAATAACATTTCTGAATGGACGTTTTAGATACTAAATAGTTTGAATATGGTTAGGTTAAGTATTTTTTTATTGTTTGAGCCTTTGTTATTGCTGATAAATATCATCACTCTTCCATTATCGTCGATGTGTGAAATACCGTTAAAGCCGATACTGTTAGTTGCACAGACATAAGAGTCTAAATATATGAAGATTGTGGAAAATCAAGATAACGTGGAAGTAATTTTCTAGGGGGCGATGTCTCAGAGGGGTTAGGCTGTGTAAAAGAGTGGTAGGGACAGTGTAAGTGATTGATGCAAGAGTCAGTGCCGTTGCTGAGCACTGACTCTTTGTTGACTTAGTGGATAAAGAAAAACAGTCCCATACTCAGCACTGTGGTCAGCAAGGTATTACGGGTGACGAGCGCCAACACAGTAGCGACTATGGCGCAGATGAGATAGCTGTTGTCTAGGCTCAGATCGAGCTGACCTTCCTGCACAAACACTATGGGCGCAAAGATCGCAGTGAGTACCGCAGGGGCCGAGTAACTTAAAAAGGTTTGGGTGCCCTTACTTAATCGCAGCGGTAGTTTAGGCTCAAGTAGTAAATGACGACTGATAAACACAACCGCCGCCATTGAAAAGATCATTAACCAAATCATGCTTTTTCTCCTGACAATGTTTTTGTCTTAATGTCAGTCCCAGCTCCTGTATCTACTTCTGTTTTGGTCTGTGCGCTTGCTAACTGATTTGCGGATTGTTCTGCGCGTTCCGCTTCCTTGGTCACTTTGGCGTAAAGTACACCTGCCGTCATTCCCGCAATGGCGGCAATGAGCAGTCCCGCTTGCATTTTAAAAACGGCGCATACCACTGCTAGGGTAAGCGAGACTAATACACAGACGAGAATCGATGGCTTTTTTATAGTAGGAACGACCAGAGCGATAAAGGTGGCTGCGATGGCAAAATCTAATCCCATCTCATCTAAATTCTCGATCGCATTGCCCGCCACTATGCCAAGTAGTGTGGCTATGTTCCAACCGATATAGAAACTCAAACCGCCGCCAAGGGCGTACCAAGGGTCGAACTTATGTAACTTGCCTTGATTGGCGATGGCAAACAGTTCATCTGTGAGCAAAAAGCCCAATGTTAGGCGCCACTTTAACGGCAACGGACTGATTTGACTGCGCATCGCCATTGCATATAACAGATGGCGTGAGGTGATGAGTAACGTCGTAATTAAGATACTCCACAGACCAATACCGGCTTTCACCATGCCGAGCGCCACTAATTGAGCCGCGCCCGCAAAGATAATCGCCGACATAGCTTGGCTCTCAATGGGCGTTAGCCCAACCTCAATGGCGAAGGAGCCCGCTAAAATGCCCCAAGGTACAACCGCTATCGTCAACGGCATCATGGCTAATGTACCTTTTAAAAATGCCTTGGATTTCGATGGATGCACAGGATAAACATCAGGTTCTATAAGCTTGTCGGTGGTCACTTTGGCTCCTAAAAATAGCGGCGACGGGGTTGCTGTTAAACAATAAATGCTTGGATAAGGTTGCTTGCTTAGTCAATCGAGGAGAAAGCAAGAATGAGCATGGCAGATTAACTTAAAGTGGTTGTTTAGGCTTGGATAATATTGCGGCCTATTTCTTTGGCAAATTGCCCCGGTGTAACACCGACTGTCTTCTTAAAATGTCGATTCAAGTGACTTTGATCGTGAAACCCACAATCGAGGGCGACATCGAGTAGCCGTGTGCCTTGTTTGATTTTTCCTTTGGCGAGTCTCACTCTTGCCTGAATTTGATAAGCGTGGGGCGGTAAGCCGTAATAACGCTGAAATTGCTTCAGCAAATAATAGGGACTTAATCCCGCGAGTGTTGCCAGCTCTTCAAGGGATATGTCGGCTGCAGGATGATCGTCGATAAAGGATTTCACCAGTGCTAACGCAGGCTTAGCGATTACAGTGAGGTCATCGCTTGGGCGATTCTTGCCATGGCGTGTCATCAACTGTGTCAAGCTTGAATAGACCAAGCTTTCGCGCAGTAAGCGATTGTCCGATGTATCTAAGGTAGTAAAGGTGAAGCGCAGTAATTCGGCTAATTCAGGATCGTACACGACGGGCTCAGGGAAATAGGGCGCACCGCGGTTTGATGCTAGCTCACTGTTAATATTGGCAAACTGTGCGGGTACTGGATACATGGCACGATAGGACCAACCGCCCTCGGTGGCGCTACAGCCATTATGGACTTCATCGGCGTTGACGAGAATGATGCTGTGCTTTGGCGCCACATGGTTGCCACCCGTGCGATAAAAACGCTGCGCCCCCGTTTCAATCACGCCGACTGTATAACCTTCATGGGTGTGCCGACTAAAGTTTTGTTTATGGTAGTGGGCATTGAGTAACTCGAGGCCACCTAATTCATCGGCAATCTGGTAGGCCGCATGTTCTGTGTTCACACTAGGCCTCCGTGTTTAGTGTATGAATGGGCGGGTTGTGCCTGATAGTAACCCAGAAACCCTCAGTGCTTTTGTACAAAATTGCGCATATTGGATTTTGTTTGCGTTTTAATGGTGGTTTTTTAATGTTTGTTGCTTAATGCTTGTCGCTTGAGATTTTTTGTTCAGTCTTGCTCGCGATAGGCGTTATTTAGGTTGCCTGCTGTAATGTTGTGAGTTCTGCCCCCGCGATAGCCTCAAGGTGTTGAGTTATTTTCTCTATCGGCCAATCCCACCAAGCGATGGCAACAAGCTCATCTATCACAGTTTGCTCGAATCTTAGCTTGATCACTGTGGCAGGATTACCGCCAACCACAGCGTAGGGTGGCACATCTTTTGTCACTACGGATTGACTGGCAACAATGGCGCCGTGGCCAATTTTCACCCCAGGCATGATAGTGGCGTTATAACCAATCCATACGTCGTTACCGATACAGGTGTCGCCCTTAAAAGGTAAATCTTCGGGCTTGGGCGCCGCTTTCTCCCAGCCATTGCCGAAGATATAAAAAGGATAAGTCGAGAAGCCAGATACTTGATGATTGGCGCCATTCATAATGAATTTCACGTCTTTCGCAATGGCGCAGAATTTACCGATATTCAGTTTATCGCCAATAAAGTCAAAGTGATAAAGTACATTCGACTCGAACCTCTCAGGACCTGCTGGATCGTCATAATAAGTGTAATCACCGACAATAATGTTCTCGCGGGAAATAAAATTTTTAAGAAAGCCAACCTGAGGAAAGCCTTTCATCGGCGCTTTATCGTTGGGATTTGGACCTAACTGCGGGTGAGTGTGGGTACTTGGCATGAATACCTCCGTGCTTAAAAGAGTTGTTTACTAGGGTAATGCATTGTCTTTTTTGAATCGTCGTACTTTGGTACGCATATTCTTCATCGGGGAGTAAGTATTGAACTGGATCATACGGCCCAGAGTCCATTTATCGTACCAAGTTATGCCGTACAGTTGCTGATCACTGAGACTCGCAATCAGCGTTGACAATTTTTCCATTGTCATTTCATATTCATCAATTAAATCAGTATATTGCCATTGGCTATATTCATGATGAAATCGCTCTGCTAATAATCCCAGTTGATTCCATTTATAACCCGTATCGGGAAAATCAACGGGGAGTGCTTGCGATGTTAACTCGTACCATTTGAGCACTAATTTACCCCAACCAATAAGGTAAGCGACGGTATCACTTACACTAATTTGTGTACCTTTGATGTTTCCTTCTAAGCTGCACACACGGGACATTTGGGCTGGGATTGAACGATAGTCTGCCATCAATTTTGGGAAAATTGAGCGAATAGCCAATTCAAGCTCTTGTTTTGATTTGGGTACAGATGACATCACTACCTCGTCTAAATTAGATGCTTAGGCTGAGTTTAACATCATCTATTGGGCTGTTTAGTATTCACCTGTCACAATAAGCTCTTGTTCAATAGATTCAACAACTAAGGCAAGTGTACTATTGTCTCGCTTAAAGCCGACAGAGCAAATTGCCATCGCGCCGTTACCACAGGTTATTTCGGGATAGTCTTCTGTCATAGGTGCTTCATCTTCCGCTACGGGCGTTAACACCCAGCCTGCAGCCAATAAACTTGATTTCACCTCAGCATACTTTTTACCCCATAACGCGCTGGTGTCCTGTGCTGGAGCATATAGAGGCAATGCGCCAAGACTTAGCATGATCAGTGGGAGAATGATTTTTTGCATATAAAGCTTTCAGTTCCTATGTGGTTTCGATTGGTCGCTTAGCGCTTGTGAGCGTGTTAACAGCATATATTATTCATGGTCCCTCTGTGCATTATCCTTATGTGCATTAGTTGGGGGAATTATGGCTGTTCTTGTTTATTCGTTTTTCCCAATATTTTTCATACAGTATCTGTGTCGATATAAAAATAACAACGAACACACCCGTATCAATAATAAATTTCAATGGTTCAAAAGGATCGCTAAAAATATCGTAGTGAAAATCGAAGTATTTGAATAATAATTTTGAACCAATAAAAGCAAAAATAAAAGAGGTAAAGAACTTCAATGGTTTTTCCTCAAAATATGTTGATAAATTAACCATTCTCTTTGGCGCGTTTGTACTCTTGTTGGGATTGATAAATTCCCAGAATGATCAGGCCAAATACGAAATAGAACAATTTTTGCGCTGAAAACTCGATTGTAAACGTAGGATGTACTAGGTGGCGGTATAGAATACTGTGAGAAATTGCCTCTGTTATCGTCAGAATAAATGGATAGCTAATTAATGCGATAGACGATATTTTCGCGAATTTGTACGTTTGAGGTTGTTTAATGAATTTTGCAATAAATAGTAACGCAAATGATAGCGTCAGATTGCTTATCCATAAAATAGCCGCCGTAATTCGTACTTGAGTATGACTGGCTTGTTCCGCATCGGGATAAACCTCTAATATCTCCTGCAAGTAGCTTGCTGGGCTCACTAATCCCCAAACAGGGTAAAGGCATAGCAGCACGGCAGTGAGCATTAAAATATATCTGATAAACATCCTTTTTCTCCGACAGATTCTGCTTAGAAAGCTATACTTTTTATACGAATCATTACATTAGCATTGTTTTTTACAAGTTGCGATTGCTTTGGCTAAACTAAATTATTGTGACAAAAGTTTTTAATGGATAGCTAAGTTTAAACATGAACTAAATATTTCAGGCTTAAAGCAGCAAAAAATAGCCCTAGGCCATAGACGCTATGTGTCAGTAAACTTAGCCACCGAGCTTTCCATGGTGAAGGTGTTTTATTTGCTGCAATCCTAAATCCAAGACAAGGTTGAATGACATAGAAAGGAAACACTACGGTAACAACACCAGTCATTAGTGCAGGTATCAACGCTGGCTCAAATAACCACATTTCCCCAAAGATTAATACATGAATTAAAACAATAATAATACCGATAAAATAATGCAGAAACCAACTCAGAAAGGTTTCTCCTTTAACAGATGGGGTTGTCATAATAGGCCGATGAACCAACTGACCTCTGTAAATAAAAATAAACCAACGTCCCACAAATGCATAGTCAATAGTTGGATTATGAAGTACGTTTTTTGCCACCATGACCATGAATCCATTATTAATGTGGCACCAATACCCACTAATATTGACTGTAGCCAAATAGAAATCTCCATTCAGTTTTCCCTCTTGGTATTCTTTCCTGATATAGTTCAGGCATGGTACAACTTGAAGTTGACTTTAAGTCAAGAGTGAATGTTATGGATATTGCAGAGGTATCACGCGAATCAGGATTAGCTCCTTCAACATTGAGATATTATGAAAAAATTGGACTTATCCAATCCATTGGCAGAAAAGGACTTAGACGCCAATATGCCCCTAAAATCATTAATAAATTGAATATTCTCTCACTTGGACGTATTGCAGGTTTATCATTAAACGAAATCACTACGATGTTTAATGAATCAAATCAATTGACCATTGATCGTAATTTACTGGCGCAAAAAGCATCTGATATTGATCTCAACATTAAGCGGCTAAAAGCAATACGAGATAGTCTTTACCATGTAGCAAGTTGCCCACAATCAGATCACTTAGAATGTCCATCATTTCAAAAACTAATGAAATCGGTAAAGTCTTTTGAATCTTAATCAGTGATAGAAATCAATCACTCGCTATGCGTATAAGGAATATTGTGGTCACTTAAATTTAGTAATTGAATTTGACACACAAAGGAGTGAATGATCAGTACTTAATCTTGGCAATAACGTTTAACTTATTTCGTGCTAATCAAACTTATTTAAAATAGATAGAGCTGTAAAACAATGGGTGCTACAAGATCTGATGTGCTTATCGTTGAACACCCACCATGTCAACCTTGTGTGATGGAAAAAAATTTATTCTGAAAAGTATTTAACTCAAATCCAACCAGATACTGCCTAATAAATGGATAAGTTTCATATTAGGTCTAAGCTAATTAATTTTAGCCTTAGTCCATCATATATAGTATTAGATTGTTAATTATTTCTCGAAGAAAGATAAGCCATCACAGCTATCATGCTCCCAATTACAATACCTGTAATTCCAAAAAATAAGCCAGCTTCTTGTCCATATATAGCACCTGATTGTAGCAGTGAATAGACAGGTGAAAGACCAAAGTATCCCCCAATCACACAACCAGTTACAGAAAGTAAAAGACCAACCTTAGTTCCAATGTTCATTTTATAAAATCCTTTTTTGGTAAAAATTTAATGGTACATAGACATTACTATTCTCGGTGCAAATGTCTGCCTCCGTATTTTTCGTGGATTAGTTAAACTAAAGTCTGAACTTCCCGTCAAGTCGCAAACAAGCACTTGAGCAACGTAACATAAATAAAATAAAACTAACAAACTTTGGTTTGATTTGTTCAAAGTGAAAGACCATAGACCATAGACCATAGACCATAGACCATAGACCATAGACCATAGACCATAGACCATAGACCATAGACCATAGACCATAGACCATAGACCATAGACACTTAGCCTTAGTGGCGCGTAAGTTAATCTCACTAAAGAGTGATACACCTACACCCTTGGTGTTTTTCAAGCTAGTTTTCATTCTTATGTGTGGAGCATGACTGCCTATGTGATAGTGGTATGTATTTTTCCATATGCAGCAGATTACACAGAAATTAGCAAAGGCGAATTCAACTGCTGACGTGACCTTCGATGACATGGATGTCATCGTAGAGCCGCCATGGATGGCTTCACGGCGTGTCACGGAAGCAGTTGAATTCGGCGGACGAGTGATGGATAAGCGCTTTGTCTTGTCTCTTTAATGTTCAGCTTATTTCGTGTCGCGTAGCAAACAGCCGCAAATAATTTGCGGCTGTTTGCTATTAACACACTGTATTTGAACTGGGATTTAAAGCTTTCGCTAAACAACTCGCTATTCAGCAATCATCGCCATGAGTGCGGGTAAAAACTCGTTATCTAGTGCGGCGATTTCACTTTGTTCGACCAGCACTTGATTGAGAATGTCATGGCTGGTGAGGGGATTGGCGAGTACTACGCGAAATACCACGGTCGCTTGCCTAAAGTAGCGGGCAGGCTGAATGCGGGTGCGGGAGACGAAGGACTTACCCTGTTCGCGTTGGTGCTTTTGAATAAACTGGGTGAGGCCATCGAGCAGCTCGTTAAAGCGGGCGAGTTTTACTGTGTCTGCTTGCTCACAGGCAAGCTGCATGGCAGCTTGGATGCGGGCTGGCACATAACGGTAAGTCAGCAGACAAAGTTCTGGCTCAGTGATTAGCTCAAAATCCTCATGGGCTTTGATTTGTTCGGCAAAATAGCGGGCTTTTTCAAGGCTGTTATTGATTAAGATTTCATAACCATCACGGCCGATGATCTGTAAGCAAGCGTGCACTAACATCGCCATGCCGGGGCGAGAGCCTTCCAGCGTTTGGCTGCCGAGATCCTTTGAACCACGGCGCAGAATATATTCGGCGTGATGGGCAATGGCGTGGGCAAACTCTGGATCTTTAAATAACACCATGCCTGCGCCCATAGGCACGTACATTTGTTTGTGGGCATCGATAGTGACTGAGTCAGCAAGTTCGATACCTGCGAGTAAGTGGCGGTATTTATTGGATAATAAACTCGCGCCGCCCCACGCTGCATCCACATGGAAATGGCAGTTTAACTCTTTTGCCAGCGCAGCTAACTCTGTCAACGGGTCAACATTACCGGTTTCTGTGGTGCCAGCCACGCCAACAATCGCTAATACTTTGATGTTCTTGCTAGCAAGTTCAAGGGCGGCTTGACGCATTTTCGCGACATCGACCTTGTTATTGCTGCCAGTGGGAATGCTGATGATATTGTCGCGACCGATGCCAAGCAGATCGACGGCTTTGCCCAGTGAATAGTGGCCCCGCTCCGACACTAAAATCGCTAAATCGTCATAGCCATAGTGGCGCAGCGCCTTGAGTAAGCCTTCGCGGCTGACGCCTTTAAACTCACCCTTGGCTTTCAATAATTGGTTACGGGCAATCCACAGCGCCGTGATGTTGGCAACCGTGCCGCCGGAGCAAAATGCCCCGAGGGAATGATTTGCGCTGTGCATCCAGCTTTGATAAAAATCCGTGTCTTGGGCGTAAATCAAATGGTGCATCATGCCGAGCACTTGGCGTTCAAGCGGCGTAAATGCCTTAGAGGTTTCTATTTTGACCAGATTTTGATTGAGTCCCACCATCATCTTCGACAGTGGCAACACAAAGTAGGGCAGTGCCGAAGTCATGTGGCCGATAAAACTCGGTGCCGCTGTGTGTACCGAATGCGCCACCAGATTTTGCATAATTTCGTCGGTGTAATCGGAGACAAAACGCGGCTGAGTTGGGATCTCAAAGGCTTGAAAATCGGTTTCAATTTCCGACAAGGGTTTTTCGAGCGCGGCGATACTGTCACCCAAAAAGCCTGCTAAGTCCTCGGAGAGCTTTTGCTCAATAATACTCAGCGTTGAGCTTGCATCTTCCGGTGCAGTAAAAATGCGGAGCAAACTTGCTTCGGATGCGGTGGCTTGGCGAGGGAGTTTCTGGGTCATGGGGCTTGCCGTCTATTAATTTTTATAGTGAAACCGCAAATTGGCTCGAAGAGTATAACGGACCAGTGATGCTCGATCAGTGACTCTCAAATGTTCAATCAGCGGAATACCAAAAAGGGAGCTCACTTTACTGCAAGGCCTTTTAGGCATCAAGCACTAAAATTTCATGTATACCAATCACGTTAAATATCTAATCAGTTCAGAGCCTCACAGGCATCTCAATCCAAGGCGCATTGACGCAGAAATGGTTATTCCCTTTTAAGGCAATGCAACACGGGAGTGGGATGGCTGTGAGGCTCCCGAAGGGCGGCTGATGTTCACTACATGGCAACGCGCTTTATACTGCGTTCAAGGCTTTCGACAGAACACCACTATGCCTTCAAGCCTTCGCCTTGTCTAAAGCGCGTTGAACTCCCGCTGAATGAACAGATATTTAATACGATTGGTATTGCCAAAGCGTTGCGGCCTAAATAAGCAAAGGCGCCGTTATGGCGCCTTTCTTCAAATCATTAAACAGAGGGAATTACTTAAGCATTAGTTCCAGTACTAGCGTTGGCCTAACATGAGTACCGCGCCGATATTTCGGGCGGTATTGCAAAGGTTTAGCTTGGCATTGGCCAGCACATCATCAAGCGGACTTAAGTGCGGGATGATAGGGAAGATAGCCGCCATACCGTGATCCAATATGGCATTGGCGTTTTCACCGAGGCAGCCCGCGATACCGATAGTGGGAATGCCCTGCAGTTTGGCTTGCTTTAACACGCCCATTGGGGTTTTACCAAACACGGTTTGACCATCGATGCGGCCTTCACCTGTGATCACTAAATCGGCGCCACGGATTTTGTCCGCAAGGCCAACGGTTTGCATCACAATCTCAACCCCGGGTTTAAGCTCGGCATTTAAAAAAGCCATCACGCCAAGACCCATACCGCCAGCCGCGCCAGCCCCGGCATGATCGCGGTGATCGCTAATGCCATTGCGGGCAATCACATCGGCATAATGGGCAAGAGCGGCATCTAGCTGCTTAACCATCTCGGGCGTCGCACCTTTTTGCGGACCAAAAATCGCCGAGGCACCGCGTTCACCGCACAGTGGGTTATCAACATCACAGGCAACTTCGAAAGTGCATTGGCTCAGTAGTGGATGGGCGTTGGTCATATCGATACGGGCAAGATTGACCAGTGCCGCGCCGCCAGAAGGCAAGGTTTTACCTTGGTCATCGAGCAATAAAATGTCCAGCGCCTGGGCCATACCTGCGCCACCATCGTTGGTGGCACTGCCGCCTAGCCCCAAAATGATGTGCTTTATCCCCCGATTAAGCGCATCACAAATCAGCTCGCCCGTCCCATAACTTGTGGTAAGCAGCGGATTACGTTGCTCCCTCGGCACATGGTGCAAACCTGAAGCTGAGGCCATTTCAATCACGGCAATCGCGCCTTGATGTGGCGATTTGCTCGTTGGATCTGCACGTGAAACTGAAGCAGAACTTGTATTCATAGCCGCGCCCAGAATGCCTTCACCAAGGATGCCATAGTGCGCTTGCACTCTATGCCCCAGTGGCCCCATGACCTCTAAGCTGACAATACTGCCGCCCGTGGCGTCCACCATAGATTGCACTGTGCCTTCGCCACCATCGGCAACGGGTATTTTGATTATGTCGCAGTCAGGTATCACTTGTTTTAAGCCTTGTTCGATGGCGTTGGCCACTTCGAGCGCGCTTAAGCTTTCTTTAAATGAGTCGGGGGCGATAACTATTTTCATTAAAAATCCTACAGCTAAATGGGATAAAACAGGGCTCAATGTTGAACACTAAACCCAAGGCCACTTACGTTGGGCGCAACAACATCCCTGTGCTAAAACTGAGGTGATATAAGGGCATTTATATCCATCACTGGCACATTAATCTGTTGCAATTATTAGGGCGTATAACAGAGATATATCTTGGGCACGGTATGTGCCCAAGGGACAATATTGAATCAAGAACTCATTAATATTAGAGCAACACTAGGCTTAGCACGTACACAGTTACCATGGACGTCACACCTTGGATTAGGGTCGCCATAGTTTGGGCTTTATAGGCTTGTTTGACACTCATGCGGCTAAATTGGGTGACGACCCAAAAGAAGCTGTCATTGGCGTGGGAAACGGTCATCGCACCTGCGCCAATCGCCATTACTGTTAATACTCGGCCCATATCGCTACCAAGACCAATATCGCCAAGCATAGGCGCAACCAGTGCAGAGGTTGCGACTAACGCTACCGTCGATGAACCCTGCGCTGACTTAAGCGCGGCAGCGACGATAAATGGCATGAAGATACCGATACCCAGTGCCGACAGTGATGTGCCCAAAAAGTCACCGATAGGCGTGGCTTTTAGTACCGCACCAAAGGCACCACCTGCACCTGTGATTAAAATAATCGGCGCGGCAGTGACTAGCCCTTGGCTGATGCGTTCGCTAAATTCGCTGATCTTATTCTCACCCTTTAACAGCAGCAGGGATAAAAACAGGCCAATCATCAGGGCATTAACGGGCTGACCGAGGAACACGAGCGCATCAAACACAGCTTCTTTACCCAAAGGCGCTGAAGGGAAGTTAGCGATAGAACCTAAACAAATTAATACGATAGGCACAAAAATCGGTGCGAAAGCTTTTAATGGACTTGGTAGCGTGCCATAGCTTTTTTTCAGCGTTTCATAGTCACTGGCCTGCGCTTTAAGTTCTTCTGCGCCTTCACCATCGGGCTCAACATCGGCAAAGCGGTTTGCCCATAACATACCTGCGAGTGCCGCAACAGCTGCCACAAAGAGACCCACACCGATCACTAAGCCTAAGTTGGACTCTAAGCCTAAGTTGCCTGCGGCGGCGATAGGGCCTGGCGTTGGCGGTACAAAGGTGTGAGTGGCGTACAGACCTGTGGCTAAGGCAACGCTCATGGAAACACTAGAGACCTTCATGCGGTTCGCCATCGATTGTTTCAGTGAGTTTAAGATCACAAAACCCGAGTCACAAAAGACCGGAATAGACACGAGATAACCGATAATTGACATAGTGAGTGTCGGGAAGCGTTTACCTAATATCTTGATCACCACATCGGCCATGGTGATGGCGGCGCCACTTTTTTCCAGAATAATCCCTATGATAGTGCCTAAGACGATCACTAAGCCGATATAGCCTAAAATATTGCCAAACCCTGTAGTAATGGTTTTAGCGATTTCTCCGCTCGGCAAGCCATAGGCGAAGGCTGCGATAAAGGCGGCCAGAATTAAGGTTAAAAAGGGGTGGAGTTTAAATTTTGAGGTCGCGATAACAATAAATGCAATCACGCCGATGAGAATAAGCACTAAGTTCATAGTTTGTCCCGTTCAGTTCTTGGCTGAAGTTTTTGAGTAAGTTTTTTGACTTATAGTGTAGGGCGCAGTGCTTATTTGGGCCTGAGTCCAAATGAGGGCTGCTTTAAGGTCATCCTATTATTGTGCAGGTATGTTTGAATAGCTTTGGCTAAATCCACGGAATTACCGCGTTATGTTTCGCCATTTTTGTGCTCATGCACAAAAATGCTTAGGTGAATTCGAATGCAGGAGGAGGCGTTTTGTCGGTAAGGGAGGCGCTTGTCGATAAGGATTGGCAAATAGGGCTATTTGCCAATCCTAAACAGGAGGGACTTAACTCGACTCTTTATTGACGACGAATAAAGGATTCTACATAGGCTGCGGTGCGGGCATTGAGTATCGGATCGGCAGATGCAGTAATGCCCTTAGGCAATAACAGTGGGTTAAATATGCCTTTATCACACTGCTGTACTTGGGGATCGCTATCTCGTTCACCGTTAATCATCACTTGGCCTACCAGTAAACGCTGGCGAGTTTCAGGCCAGATCACGGTTGGGTCATTAATCTCATCACCCATTTCGGCGAGTTGAATATAAAGGTTCCATTGTGCTGGCTGGTTTTTAATGCGCTCGAGTAATTCCGCCTTTAAAAAATCATCACTGAGATTGGCAAGTTCACTGGCTGACAGCGCGGCAGTACCAGTGACAGATTCAAAAATCCATTTACCCGCGACCGTTTCACCTTGTTGAACACTGTTTTTTTGCGTGCTGAACAGGAAACTATTTACACCGAAGTAGCGGCTGTTGGCAAAACTTGGGCTGGGAGGCAACTGTTTAACATGGTCGAAAAAAGCTTTGGCGCTGGGTTGATTATCAATAAGCCACTGTTTACCTTCAGGACCTTGTTTCACTTTGGTTTGAAAGTTAAAAAACTCTTCGAGATTTTTGGCAAAGAAAACAGGAACGTTAGTGGTGACAAAGTTAAGGTTCTCTTTATCGCCATCAATTTTGAGTGACATAAAGCGCCCAGCGGTTTTATCGGAGATCTGCGGATTTGTACCGCCGAGGGAAAAGCGGGCTGTAACCTTGATACTATCTTGATTAAAAAATGGAATTGCCAACGTTTGTTGTAATTGTGGATTCGGTTTAAAACTGCCCGAGGTACAAAATCCCTTAGTGTGATTACGCAGTTTGACATTTTTACCCGCCTCGCGACTTGCCACATCGGGTGTGCCGTTGACGGCATCGATCAGTTCGGGAATGGTTTTCTCGGCCGCGATTAACGAAGGTGAAGTCAGCGCTAAGCCGCTAATGAGACAAGCTTTGGCGAGTAAAGTCAGTTTGATTGAGGTCATTATCATTCCTTTCAATGGACTAAGTAGAGAGCGCTAGCATATCGACGCGATACTATATGAAAGGATAGGAAAGGGGATACGGTATAAATCTTTCAATTAATTTTTTAGTACAGGCCAAGTTTTACTCAATTGATCTGGCCATCAGGTCGGCGCCGTCATCTGCGGGCTTTTTTCTGGCGAATCTGTTGAGTTGCTCAGTCATTTGAGCGTTAAGTTAAGCGAGTCGAAGTATCAATTAATTGCCCAAGATACAGGCTTAATAATCCATGCAGGGATTGAATGTCGGCTTGGGTGATTTGCTGAATTTTATCAAGGCGATATCTGAGTGTATTGCGATGAATAAACAGGGCATTCGCGCATTGCTGTGCATCGCCAAAGTGGGTGATGTATGCCGCTAAGGTTTTGCGTAATTGGCCGTTTTTGTCCGCCTTGGCGAGTTGCTGATAGGGCGTTGCCAGCGCCTGACCGCGCCAGTCATGTTTTAGCCCTGCAAGTAACACTTGTAGGGAATAATCTTCAAACAGGTATTTATTCCCTTCTGCATTGAGCTGCTTACCGAGTGCCAAGGTTTCTTGAGCCGTGTGATAGGAGCGCGCTATCCCACCTTTTTCCGGGAAGAAATGGCCTAGGGCAATTTTAAAGTTTAAATCCATTTGGGCGGGTAAGCGCTGCAACAGCTTATCGATGCGCTGATTTTCAAGCTCAGGATCCCATTGTTTTCCATCTAAAAAAGCAGGCTTTAGGATCACCAACTGCGACATTGAGGTCATGGCAATCAAGTTACCACGGTCTGGGTATTGCAATAGATGCAGCACTTGCTTGAGGGTTTCACTGACTCTGGGGCTACGTTCATCGGCGGGCTGAGTGGATGCCTCAGCTAAGTACAAGGCCGATGGGGGGGTGTCGGTCTTTAAGTGGTGTTTCTGGATGTTTTTCTCGCTGATCTCAATAATGGCCGCGACTCTTGGCAGGCTGATATCAATGTCGAGTTG
The DNA here is from genome assembly GCF_025654545.1 of Shewanella sp. SM20. Taxonomy (NCBI): domain Bacteria; kingdom Pseudomonadati; phylum Pseudomonadota; class Gammaproteobacteria; order Alteromonadales; family Shewanellaceae; genus Shewanella; species Shewanella sp. SM20. The sequence continues at coordinate 42,259 of NZ_JAKKRK010000040.1, forward strand.
TTTTGCCCAGCGGTGCAATTGTGCATCATCGGTTTCAGCTTTGATCAGTTGCAGAATAAACTCTTCACGCTGGCGATTCTCCCATTGCAATTTATCCTGCAGGTTGGCTTGTTCGACAATTATTTCGGCGGTCATTTTGAGTAACTCACCATAATGGGTGAGCTCACGTGGATCACCGGTAATGCCGACGACGCCGATAATTTGTCCTTGATAATGTAAGGGTAAATTGATGCCTGGCTTAACGCCATGCAGCCCTGAGGCGACTTCTTGACTGATCTCAACATTGCGATTTTGGGCAATCGCCAGCAGCGCGCCTTCGTGGGTTGACCCTATACGCTTAGGGTCGCCTGAGCCTAAAATCACCCCTTGGCCGTTCATCACATTGATATTGTGGCCAATGATTTTCATTGTGCGACTCACAATTTGCTTAGCAATGGCAGAATCAAGCAGATACATACAGGCGCCTAGTGGGGTTGAAGGTTTAACAGGGATGCAATACGCATTCTTAATCTGGGTAGCATATCGCGTTCAAACTCAGGATGCTGCTTAAGCCAAAGATTATTACGCGGGCTTGGGTGCGGCAAGACAAGATACTTAGGCCAATATTGCTGCCATTGCGCGCATGCTTGGGTCACAGTTATTGGTTTCAGTTTGGGGATGGCTTTTACTTTAGCGCTGGTCGAAATTTTACTGCTGGTTGTTTGAGGCTCAGTGATCGGCGAAGTGAGGTTTACGGCCTCGGACGATTCGCGCGGTAGATGATAGTCGATGGCATATTGGCCGAGGATCACAATTAGCTCTATTTGCGGCATTAGGGCGAGCAAGGCCTGATGCCAAGTGGCAGCACATTCGGGGCGCGGTGGTTTATCACCCTGCTTTTTACCGTTTTTTTCGATACTGCCCGGAAAACAAAATCCCATAGGGATAATGACAAAAAGATTGGGGTCGTAGAATTGCTCCCGCGTGACATTCAACCAAGTGCGCAGCCGTTCACCGCTGGCATCGTCAAAAGGTATGCCTTTATGGTGGGTTTTCACGCCCGGAGCTTGGCCTGCAATCAAAATTCGCGCTTGGGTACTGGCCTGTAATATCGGCTTGGGCGCTAAGGGTAAATGGGCCTTACATAAAGTACAGGCGCTGATTTTTGCCAGCAGTTTAGCCATTGATGCCGAGCATGATGGCGATACAGTTACGCAAAGTGGCGATGGCGCTTTAGTGAGATTCGTCTTAGTCAATTTAATCGCTAATTTTATCGTTGCTCATTCATTTTCAATCAGGATTGGAGCATCATCACTGTTTGATATACCCAGTAGCCAAAAAGAGAATAGCCAAGGATTAAACTGATATAACTTAATATCTTAGGAATTTGATTTGTGCTTGAAGCCAAACAAATGTGGGCCAGCACAATCGTAAAGAGGGCTAATGGCGCAATCACATAGCTCAGAGCTAAGATGAATAATGCCCCTAGGCTGATGATCCAATCAGCATTGCGATTGGTGGGTTTATCGATTTGGCAAAGCTGTAGTGGCAATAAAATCAGTCCAATACCGACACAGATAATGCCTAAGTTAAGGGCGAAATCACTCCAACCTCTATGATCATAAATGGCTAACGCAATGGCAATTAATGGCACTATTAGTGCGCTTAATACATGGCGTTTGGCAAAAGTGGCGCTACGATACTGACCCGCAAAAAAGAATAAGCCCTGTAGAAACAGATTGATTAAGGTAAAACCACCTAGGCCTAAAATGATAAATAGGCTCGCTGTGCCACCCGAAGGGTCGAACGCCATAGCGGGTAAGGGTAATAGGCTTAGCCCCAATAGTACGGGAATTGATAACAGCCACTGAGATTGGGAGATTGAAGAATAAATACGCATGGGCTCAGAGGATTAACTAAAAGATTGAATTAAGATCCGCTAAAGTGAGCCAAAACTCAAGGATTAAGGTTTTTATGGGTGGACTTTCGCGCCAGAGTCTGATCTTATTCAAGATTTTTACTGTTATCTGCCATGATGTTATCGCTTTAAAAGATCCTGCTGCACTTAAACAAAAGCCCGCAACATGCGGGCTTTTCGTGTTATGAACAGGATCGATTAGAGTTTGTAACTCATGCTCAGCATGATCATTTGCGCTGTGTAGTCATGGCTATTGCTGCCAAAGCCTACGACGTTCCAGATCCCATCGACGGCGATATCATTGGCGGCATCATTGTCTTTATAATTCTCAATTTTATAATCCAAGCGCAGCGCCATTTTCTCGGTGGCTTGATATTGAGCATATAAGTTAATGTTGTGCACTTTGGCAAAATAATCGCCATAGTCGCCTGTGATACCTTGTCTGACTTGAGTGTTACTGTCGGAGTTTGAATAAGTGTAATCCAATCCCATGCGTAACTTGTTCTCAAGCAAGTTGTTGTAGCTCAGGCCCGCCCCGACCACATCTACATTGTCTTCAATGAATCCTGTCCACGTTGGGGTGCTGTAATTACTGCTTCCCGCTTGTTCAGACTCAATGATTTGGTAGTTGTAGAAGGCTGTCGCCAGTAAATCATCGGTGATCATGTAGCTGATGTTGGCATCATAACTGGTGTCTTTTGACTCAGTTAAGCCAATAACTGTGTCAGAGTAGTCATCTAATGCGTAACGGGCACCGAAATCTATGGTCAAGCTGTCGATTGGCGAGTGGGTGACTCTAGCTTCAATCTGGGTTCTGTCGCGGTTAGCCAGATTGTACTTACGTAACAGGCTGTTGGTTTCAGAAGATGTCCATTCAGAAGCTTGATATTGCGAACCATCACGCTGACCGTAACTGCCCTTAACCCACATATCCCAAGTTTCAAAGCTGTTAACGCGCAAACGTGCCCAAACGGTATTTTCATCCGTGGTTTCACGGTCTTGATAATTACGGTCGTCACGTTTGAAGTCATAGCCGCCATCAAGCTTCAGTCCATGGGTAATACGATAATCCGCCACCACTTTGAAGCGTTGGCTAGTGTTATCGTAAGGGGTGTTATAGGCCACCTTACCATTGACATTGTTGATGCTGACTTGGGTCCACTCTTCAATTTGAGTATTGTTATCACGGTCGCTATAGTCGTAGCTACCACTTAAGCGCAGTGAGTTAGTCACTTTACTGACGACTTTTAAGTTCAACCCTGTGAGGTCAACTTTGGCATCAACGGCCTCTGTTGGCACTTGATAGCCATAGCCTGAAGTGACTAATGCTTGGTCTTGACTCATTTGTCCCGCAAGCACACGACCTGTTAACACATTGGTATTGTCGTTGTATTGACCCATGAGCGACACTGTGTGTGACTGGTTGTCAGGGTCAAGGGCGAGTGTGCCAGAGGTTTGAGCACCAAAGGTCGGATTGAAGGCACTGTCGAAGTTTAACTGGTTGTACTCGTTCTTAAAAATTGAGCCATTGTAGTTAAGTGCCGTGAACCAACGATCGCCTTTGAGTTTAATGCCGGCTTCAATGGAGTCAGTGGTGTAATCAACTGGCTCTGCTAACATCATGGATTGGTTAAAGAATCCACCTGATGTTTTTTTCAAGCCAGTTTTTTCTTCACGCATGTAGCTCACATGCGTACTCCACAGCGATTCACCTTGATAGTCAAAACCTAACCCTGTGCGCTCACGTTTGAGCGACAGTTCTAAGGCATTTAGGTTGTCCATCAGTAACGGCATCTGGCTGCTTGAACCCGCAGTTACCCAGTTGTCTGGCAAGGTTAAATTATCGCTGCCGACACCAGAGTAGGGCGTTAAGGCACTATTACTGTTGTAAGTGGCGATTTGGCGATAGTTTACATTGACATTATACTGGCCTTGTTTGCCCGCATTGACATCTAAACGGCCACCATCCATGCCCAGTTGATAAGCTTCAACGCTAGCTTGATAGCCTTTCTCACCACGGAAGGTGACATCGGCATCAAATTTACCCGCAACTTCGTTTGAAGTCCCAAAGGCATTCGCCGAGCGAATATCCTCTTCGCTGTTGTAACCCACGCCAACACCCACAGTGCCAGACGTACCCGTTTCAACAACGCAGCCTTTACAGCTCCAAGCGGACATTTTGACTTTTTCTGTATTGGCATTGGCTAAGCCATACCCGTCGGCTGCTATTGCAAAACCTGTGTTTGCTAGTAACGCCAGAGTGATCAAATTGAGTTTAAATTTCATTTTCTCGTCTCCTTAGCGCTGTAATAGCTTGCCAGATGGATGGTTTGAACCATGGACCTGACTGTGGCAATTTAAACAGCTTCTTCCACCCGTAAAGGCATTGTCGCCGACGTTTGAACCTAAACCAGTGTTACCTAAGTAAGCATTGCTGGCGTGGCCATCGCTAGCGTGACATTGCTGACACAGCTGCGGTGCGCGGGTTTTCAACATGGCATCATTCACACTGCCGTGAGGATTGTGGCAAGTCACACAGTTCTCAGTGACGGGTGCATGTTCCCACAGTTTTGGGCCGCGTTTCTCGGCGTGGCAGGAGTAACAGGTTTCGTTAATGCTAGGCTTGTTTAGATCGGAATCTGTCATGCTCCCATGGGGATTATGGCAATCGCTACAGGTCATTTGAGCCCATTTTAGTGGGTGACTCGAGCGTTTATTCATATCTGCTTTTTGCTTAGTGTGACAGCTAGTACAGACTTCCATTTCGGTGTTTTTTGATAACACAGGATCTTTTGCGACATGCACTTGGTGGCATGAGGCACAAGCGACATCGGCATTGTCATGGTGACTACCGTTCCAAGATACGCGTTTATCATCTTGGTGACAGCTCATACAGACACTGTTTTGTTTTTCTGCACTTAAGGTCGATTGCTTACCAAAAGTGATCATCGGCTCGTTGCCGCCTTTATTGTGTTGACCCATAGGACCATGACAGGCTTCACATTGCAGGCCAGCCATTGGGCTCTTTGATGAATCAATGGCGCCATGAACACCTTTGAAGAGGTCCATCACTTTTTCAGATTTTTTGTGGCACATCAAACAAGAATCGGCACCTTTAGGGGAGTAGCTGCCTTCGGCAAACTTCTTATCTAAGGTGGCTTCGACTTGTTCTGGAGTCATTTTGTCATCCCACTTTGAGGCGTGTGCACTCGGTGTGATGCATAAAGACATCACTGCAGACATTGCCATGGAGATGACAAGTGCCGGCAGTAGGTTTTTCATTTTTAGGCTGTTCTTCATAATAGGCTTCCCAATTTGTCCCAACAAAATTCAAGAAAGGGGGAGCGAACTCCCCCTGCTTGGGCAAATTACATCTTCACCTGAGTGTGATCTGTTGGTGTGGGTTTGTGACAGTAGAAACAGGTTTCTGACTGCGCCGCTTGATTGGCTTGAACATAATCACCGTTCACAATCGCGCCCATATTTTCTAAGCCGTGGCCAATAGATTCTGGCGCGTGGCATGAAGTACAAGTGGCAGTGATTGGCGTGGTGTATTTACCCGCAGTTGTTGCCAGAGCGCCTTTGACCTTGAATGCATCTAGGTTGAAGTCGTTATGACATTGGGTACATTCTTTGATGACACCTTGTTTACCATGAACAACGTGTAATTTCATCTCCAACGCACCTTTGTTAGCACCACTTGCATAGGTACCATCTGGGGTATGACAAGCGACACACGCATCCACACCGACGATTGGCTTACCACTGGCATCTTTTGCATGTGATAGCTGTTCTGTCATCACAAAACCTGCATGGTGGCCTTTGTGAATTTCGAAGCTATCACCGTGACAACCTTGACAGGTACCAAACTCAACTGAGTTAACATGACGCATGCTCGGTGCTTTACCAGACTTAGTGCCAAAAGCTAGTTCGGCTTTCATGCTCGTTGTTGCGCTGTCTGCGGTACATGCGGTTAAGCTTGTACCAGTGCTACACACTTCTAAACCGATAATGGTAAAGGCGGTATCAGTATCGCCTGCACCGAAAGGTAGAACGGGTGTTGTAAAGACCAATTTACCGTCAACTAAGGTTACACCTTCTTGCAGTGCGCCATCTTTGACTAAGTCTTTCGCTATTTTCGCTTTACCGCTACCTGGACTTGGGTTGTAGCCCATGATCGGGAAGTTAGGGCCAACGTTGGTAACGGACTCTAAACGTTTAATCTTATCTTGAACGGTTGCCGCATCAATTGCGTTACCATCTTTGTCTAAGATAGACACGGTTAATACTGCAGTATCATCAGCTTGACCAGCAAGTGCTGCTGACATACCTAACTGAGCGATAACGGCTTTTTTGTCTGCAGTCTTACCTGTGTGCAGTTCTGCAGTCCAATCGCTGTTATGACAGGCGATACAGTTAGAGTTATCTAACTGTTGTGAGTGACCTTTACCGGCAGCAAAGTCCACTGTGCTATGGCAGCTTCCACATGAGGCAGCAGTTGGGATACGTGACCAATTACTCCAATCAGGCGTAGCTTCATTTGCTGCGTGACAGCTTTGACAGCTTTCTAATGAGCCTAAGGTAAGGTCTTTGTGTTTAGCGTGAACGAGAACATTGAACTCTTTACCTACGCCAACTTTTCCGGCTGTGTGGCAAGTTGCACAGTAATTAACGTCAGAATACGCGCCGCCATGTTTAACATTGGCTAAATCTTGGTGACAAGTATTACAGCTTTCTGTGGCGACAATTTTGCGACTGTATGTTGGCAGTGCGCCAGTATCGGCAGTGAAGTCGACAAAGGCGTTACTGTTTGGTACTTGAGTACCATCGGGAAGCGGAGTGTTATAAGCGCGGATTAATACCCGTTGAGCTAACTGTTCGTTATAGGTGACTTTAGTGTTAGCAGTCAGGTTCATGCTAAAAGTATAACTGTAGTGACCGTTTTTCTTGTCAACGAAAGTCCCAGGGCATGTTGCAGCGACATCACAGGTTTCATCACCAAAGTATTGCCATTGTGACGCATTACCTGCACCAGTTGCGCCTTGTGGGATTAATTGTGCTGCGGCAAAACGCATTTTTTGTAGGCCAACAACGGGTAAATCATTTTCGTTAGTGACGGTAAACTCAACACTCGGAATACCGTTAGTGACGACAGATTTGTCAAAGGCGAAATTAAGGGTTTGAATCGCTGGAGCAGGTTCGCCACCAGGTTCACCGGGATTACCATCATTACCATCGCTGCCACCACAGCCAGCTAAGGCCATAGTGACTGCACTTGCTGCTAACAGCAGTGCGATTTTAGTTGTTTGTGCGTTCATCATTTTTTTCCCTGCATAGGTTTGGCATTGCTTAAACGCTATGTTCTAGAGCCAACAGATTCTATGTCTGTGTTTTTGGTCATTAGAAGCGACTTAAGTGGATGCTGGAAATAGAATTCCCCAAGGAAAGGCTAACCTAACATGACCTTAAAATCTCCAAGGCCTTTGCTAATGTGTGACTTGGATCTTTCTATTTCTAAAGAGGTATTTAAAGCGAGAGGTAAAAATGATTTTAGAACAAAAAAACAGCGGATTTTATCTGGGTAATGTGCGTTGACTTTATACTATAAAAGCAAGGTTTGAATGGGGTTGCTGTTATGTAAATAAAATCCCCCGCACTGCGCTGTCTCTTGATCACATCTTTTGCTCAAGAGACAAGGCTAGCTGGTAACCTTCAAGGATGGTTTGCAGTTTAAACCATCCTTGCCATAACCTTTCCCAGCCCACAATTCCGCTTCGTTTGCTGTCATTCCAGCCCGCGAGTTTTCCTAATCTTAGATAAGCCCAATGCACACTGGGGACTTGTTCGGGCGGTTGGCTTTTTTCCGTCTTTAGCCATAACAACTTCCAGGCCAATGGGCTTAACAGGC
>NZ_JAKKRK010000005.1:0-126819 GCF_025654545.1 Shewanella sp. SM20
GAAAGGGATTGCACGATAGATTGTCCTGTATGAGCTGCAAGTTGAGCCGCCAACTGTACAAGCCGTTTGGTCCTTCGTACATCCCCTAATTGTGCGCGCTGAAAAATGCTTTGTGCCCAGAGTGATGGTTCACTTAAAAACATGGTATGTGGTATCTGAAACAAAAGGTCAGGATCAGATCAGGGTAATTGAAAATGGTTCAAAAAAATCCCTCGGGGCAAACCGAGGGATTTGTGTAGAAGAGACAGATTTTTTAATGGGGTTTTATATTTTCCCCTTTAAAAATATAATCGCTTTTTGGGCTCTGCGTGATAAGGGCCATTCCGCACGGTGGATAAGCCAAATGGTGTCTACAACTTGGCTGCCACATTCCACAACATAGATATCTTCTTGTCGTTCAAAGGCTTTGCGGGCGTATTGCGGGATAACCGTAAATCCTAGCCCTTTTGCGACAGGTTCGAGAATGAGGCTGATTTGGTTGGTAAATCCCTTGCAGGGGATCTCTTGAATGCCGGGGTGAGTTGGATATTTACGGCTAAGCAGCCGAGTCGCCATGGCCTCACCATCGGGATGGGAGATAAACCCTAGCCGTTGTAAATCAGCCCATTCATGTTGTTTATGGTTTGCAGGTACCACAAGTTCAAGCGGCTCTTCGGTAAAATGTGTGCTGTGAATACGAGGATCGGAAGGTTTTAAGGTTACCATGCCGATTTCATGTTCATTGGCCAACACTGAGGCCACTATCTCACTGTCAGGTGCAAAACGGTGGCGAATGCTTAACGCCGGAAAGGCTTGTTGTAATTCGATTAATAGCGGAAAAAGCGTTAAACCAATGCTACCTGGAGTGATAAGGCTAATATCACCGACATTGGCATCATCATGGATCAGTTTCTGCTGTAAGCGCTTTTGCGCGCATTCAACTTCTTTGACGTAGGTCAGCAGGTTTTCCCCAATGGGAGTGATTTCAAGCTGGCGGGTGCGGCGTAAAAACAGTGTGCCGTAGGTTTCTTCTAAGCGACTGATATGCTGACTCACGGCCGCTTGGGTGATACCTATGGCTTCGGCGGTGCGGGTGAAATTGCCTTTCTCGACCAGAACGCTAAAGGTGTGTAACCATTGTGGATTTATCATAAGTAAAATTTATCAAATCTATAATCTGTATGTGCTTTTAATTATGGCACGATAAGACTAGTCTGTCGTCATTCAGTATTAAAATACCTTTTGATCTTAATAGACACAGGAAACACCATGGCCGATCTATTTTCATCCTTCAAACTTAAAGACATCACCCTCAAAAACCGTATTGCCGTTGCACCCATGTGCCAATACCAAGCCACAGATGGACTCATCAACGACTGGCATCAGGTACATTATACTAGCCTTGCCCGTGGCGGAGCGGGTCTTGTTGTGGTTGAAGCCACAGCGGTTTCTCCTGAAGGACGTATTACCCCCAAATGCCTTGGGTTATGGAATGACGAACAAGCCCAAGGCTTAGCAAAAGTGGCTAGTGCGATTAAAAATGCGGGTGCTGTTGCAGGCATTCAGATTGGTCATGCAGGCCGTAAAGCGAGTGCCAATATCCCGTGGGAAGGGGATGACCATATTGCCGATAATGACGCGCGAGGTTGGCAACCGATTGCACCATCAGCTGTCGCATTTGGCGCAAACTTACCTAAAGTGCCTACCGCTATGACGATTGAGGACATTGAGCGGGTTAAAGCCGACTTTGTGGCGGCGGCAAAGCGTGCTTTAGCGGCAGGATTTGAATGGTTAGAACTGCATTTCGCCCACGGTTATTTAGCGCAAAGCTTCTTTTCAACCTATGCCAATCAACGCACCGACCAATACGGTGGCAGTGCGGAAGGGCGCGGACGCTTTTTGTTAGAAACCATTGCCGCGGTAAGAGACGTTTGGCCATCGCATTTACCCTTAACGGCGCGATTTGGTGTGATTGAATTCGACCATAAAGATGAAGAAACACTGACGGAATCGATAGCCTTGGTGAAGCAATTTAAGCAAGCGGGGCTCGATATGCTGAACGTCAGCATTTGCTTCTCGACCCCAACGGCAAATATTCCATGGAGTCCGGCATTTTTGGCGCCTATTGCAGCGCGGGTTCGACAAGAAGTGGGGTTCCCTGTTGCGACGTCTTGGGGTATGGATGATCCACATCAAGCTAATGCGGCCATTGAAGATGAACAAATGGATTTAGTGATGATAGGTAAAGCGTTTTTAGCGAATCCACATTGGCCGTATCAAGCGGCGCAAACCTTGAAAATTGCGCGCCCATCTTGGGTATTACCCGCTTCCTACGCCCATTGGTTAGCACGCTACTCTACGGTTAAAGCCGATTGATTGTAGAGTGACTTGAGTTGATTTAAACCTAAGCCTTAAAAAGCCGTTATCTAAAGATAGCGGCTTTTGGCTTTAGTGGCAGGTAAGATCCATCATTAAGAGGCTAGCTACAAGAGACTAGCTACAAGAGACTAGCTACAAGAGACTAGCTACAAGAGACTAGCTTCAAGATACTGGCCACGCAGCTCTTCAACCCACACAGTTAAATCCAAGCTTCGTGCATTTCGTATTCATCCAGTCGCGAGGGAATAAAAAAGCCCCAATCCTGCGGGAATGGGGCTTTTTTAACTAAGATGATGAAGCTCAGTGGTTATAGAAACGTCGACCTTCACGCATCACTTCAATCAATTCAGGCGCGCTCATTTTTTTATTGAGCCTATGTTCATAGTTTTCATCGTAAATACGATATTTACCGTGGCGGTCAATCACTGTCACTTCTGCTTCTTGATAGATAGCAAAAATACGGCTATCACCTATATAGATCCACGTTTCTTTGTCAGGTTGTAATAGGCTGCGGCCAGCGCTGTAATCTGTCGTGTTATTGGTGCAACCTAGCACGTGGGTCATTAAAGTCGGCGCAATGCCGTAATGGCTGGTGCGGTATTTGACCTTAGAAGCACCCGTATTCGGCCAGTGGATCACTAATGGCACTTTGACACTCTGTGGTGACAGGTTGCGATTCGCTTCATCACTATTGCTGGTGAACATTTTGCCATTGACCCCAGTGATAATCACTAAGGTGTCGTTGGACACATTGGCCAGCATCGCCTTGAGTTGTTGATCGACAAAATACAGAGATTGGCGATATTGATTAAACAGTACTTTTTGTGCTGGCATCAGGTCGGTATTGGCTTTCACTGTTTCGATACCCAGAAAACCCACGGGAGTATCAAAATTTTCTGGCGCTTTTAAGTTAACGAGCGCCAACCAAGGTTTATGTTGGATGCTGTGCCACTCGTTAAAACTGGCCACTGTGTGCAAATCGGCATCGGCACTGCCATTGGTTTCTTTGGCTACGACAGGATTAAAGTCATTAAACATCGCTTGTGATGAACGCAAATTGAGATTGGTTTCAGGGAGGAAAAGCCCCAATTCATAGCCTGCTTGTTGAAAGCTTCTGGTCAGTAAAGGACTGGTGCTATTAAAAATTCGCGCATCGCCATAACTGCCTTGCAGGCCATAGAGTAGCGAAAACATGCCCGTTCTAAATTGGTTGCCGCCGCTGAAATGCTGGGTAAAAGATTGATTATTTTCAGTGTATTGGTGTAGGAATGGCATGCTTTTGCCATCGACCATATCCGCCCGTAAACTGTCGATGGTAATCATCAACACGTTGATTTTCGTGTCGGCTTGGCAGGTGAGTGGCTGCTCTGGATAACTGAGTACACTAGTGTTGTGATTGACGTCATCGCCTTGGTATGAACCATCGATACCGTGACTTTCCATAAAGGAGCGAGCTGTCGCGGGATAAGATAAAGGATAAGTATCGTCGAAACGGGTAATTTCGGTGATATCGGCGGCATCGGCCCAAATGTGGATCAAGTGGCTGCTGATAAAACAGATACACACTAAGGTGATAACTTTATTCCCTAAATTGAGTTTTTGAATTTTCTCTATGCGTTTCCACAAAAAATTGGCCATGGTCAGTTCAATGGCGATGATGGCCAACGGGGTGACGATATAAGAAGTACCACGGAGCAGGGCATTGAGATCCGCCCAAGCTAAATCGAAGGCAAAGGGGCTCAAGTGCATGCCATAATCGGCGTAAACAATGGTATCGTACAGTAAGATACAAAGACTTAGGGTCGCGATCACCGCCGCGACACCTCTTAATATCTTTGAATAGGGCAATATCAAGGTTAGTGGAAATAGGCAGATCAAATAGGCGATAAAGGCGAGAAAGCTAAACTGACCAATAGTGCTGACGCTCAGATAAAACCAGCCATACCAAGTTTCTGGATAACCCACGCTGCCAAGGTATCGGCTTCCGACTATCATGGCTAATAAGCCATTGAAGAAGGCGAACCAATGCCCCCAGTTGATGAGCCGGGAAACCCGATCGCGGCTCATTTGCTTTTTTCGCTCGACCATAGTGATCCGCTTATTCCTAAAAGGCCTTGTATCTTATATTCTTTTGATGATTATTACCCAGTTAACTTACTGGGATTTAACCGATTGTGCGAGTGCTTTTGCAAATTGTTCGGCCACGGCTTGGCGCGATTCGCTGGGCACTTTACGTTCTAGCAGGTTAGTCACGCAGTTACCCAATGCCATCAGGCTCAGGTCAGTCGGTGCTTTATGCTTTTCTAACACAGCCAATATTTCGGCGATTAATGATTCAACTTGGGTGTTTGAGTATTTCGATTGGATTGCCATAATCAAAAAATGTTTCACTTTGGAATGGATTAGCGGCATATAATAGCGGATTTATCCCAGTATCACTATCAGGGCTTATGAGTATTAACATCGAACACGCAATTATTCACGAGATTTCTCAGGACAGTCAGGGGCAATTACGCTGCCGTTTGCGTCCTCAACCTCTGCTGAACGGTCAGGCGGTCGAGGTGATGCTCGACGAGTTGCATCAGACATATACGGGAAAGGCCGGTAAAGGTTTTGGCTATTTTGGTATTCACGGCGACGACGGTGAGGCGAATCCTGCTTTTGCCAATGCGCTAACTCAATACCGTGGCGGCGATTTAGGGTTTGTGGAGTTTTCCGGTCAAGCCAGTAAATTGCTGCAAGAAGAATTGTCAAAGTACGACTTCAGTCAAGGCGGTTTCCTGTTGATGTCTTGCTATACCAGCATCACCAGCGATTATTTGTTTGTGGCTTTATTAAGTGCGAAGTCGTCAATGACAGTATTAGACGATATGGAACTGTCGCAAAATAACCACTTGGATTTAAATAACATCCAACTCGCGGCACGTATCGATTTAACCGAGTGGCAAGCCGATAAGGATTCTCGCAAGTATATCTCCTTTATCCGTGGCCGCGCGGGACGTAAAGTCGCCGACTTTTTCCTCGACTTTATGGGCTGTGTAGAAGGCGTCAACACTAAGGCGCAAAACAAAACCTTAATGAATGCGGTTGAAGATTTTGTTGCCAGTAGTGAGTTGACGAAAGACGAGCGTCAGCAGTGCCGTAATAAAGTGTTTGAATATTGCAGTGAGCGTTTCGATGAAGGCGCTGACATTGAGATCAAAGACTTGGCCGATGAGTTAGCCGATCAAGGTATGGACTCCTTCTATGATTTTGCCCGTGGCGGCAGTTATGATCTCGATGAAGAGTTTCCGGCCGATAAATCGACCCTGCGCCAATTGAAGAAGTTTTCTGGTACAGGTGGCGGCGTAACGTTAAGTTTTGATGGCGGCCACTTAGGTCAACGGGTGATTTACGATCCCATCTCGGACACGATTTTAATCAAAGGTGTGCCAGCAAACTTAAAAGATCAGCTTGATCGTCGTCTTAAAGGCGAATAGCACTTAATTAATCCATCGTTTTTAAGCGAAAGAATAACCAAAGGCCGAGAGTTTTTACTCTCGGCCTTTTTGCTAACTAAGTCGCGCTGACTTAGTGTCTATGCTAAGTGAGTACAGCTAAGTGAGTACTTCTTAGTCAGTGACTCGTCGCCTATGTTAATTATTGGAGCTAAATGGCACTGGACGTGGCGTATCTTTATTCGATGGTGGCAAAATAGGTAGCGTGATTTGCGGCTGATCGCCCGTTAAGGACTCAAGGAAGGCGACCATTTCTTTCACTTCTTGGTCAGAGAGTTTTTGCCCTAATTGAATGTCTGCCATGGTATTTACCGCTTCTTCCAAGGTCCAGACGCTGCCATCATGGAAGTAGGGGTAGGTGAGTTCAATATTGCGTAGTGTCGGCACTTTAAACACATATTTATCAGCTTCTTTACCTGTGACGCCCTTACGGCCTTCTGCTGGGTTATTGGTGTGGAACGGTTTGATGAGTCCCATTTTCATATACATGGTTCCACCAACTGCGGGGCCGTTATGGCAACTCACGCAACCTTTATCCTTGAAGAGTTGGTAACCCGCTTTGGCATTCGCGCTGATGGCATCTTGCTTGCCCAGAAGATATTGATCGAAGGGGCTATTAGGGGTAACTAAGGTTTTTTCAAAGGTGGCAATCGCATCGGTTAAACGGTCAATTGTGACTTTTTCATCGCCATAGACCTTGGCGAAGTGCGCTCGGTAGGCGGGCATAGAGGCGATAGTTTCAGTTGCGAGTTCATGGGTAAAGCCCATCTCTTTCGGGTTGGCGATAGGGCCCGCGGCTTGTTCTTTCAAATCACTGGCACGACCGTCCCAAAATTGAGCCAGCATAAAGTCGGCATTAAGCACTGTGGGCGAGTTAATTGGGCCTTCCTGCCAATGATGACCAATGGACGTTGGCAGAGCATCGACACCACCAGTGGATAAATTATGGCAAGAGTTACAAGAGATAAAGCCAGATTTAGACAGTCTGGGTTCGAAGAATAGCATTTTACCTAATTCAACTTTTTCAGGTTCGGTGATCTTGGCTGCTGTAATGACTTCGATGGGTTCTGCACTGATAGCATGGGTACTGGCTAACATACCTGCGATGAAAATGGCGATAGATGTAAGTTTGGTCATCTTATTTCTCCCTGTATAACCTTGGTTTTTGTATGGTTTAATAGGGATGCTAGCGGTTAATGATGCTGAGTGATAATGCTTTGTTTCGATTGGGTCTATCGCTGTTGCGGATTAAGCTTTTGCGATCTAATTCGCTGTTTTTACGTTGTTATTTTGCTAGGTTGAGTGGTATTTCTGTTAAGGCTTTATCTGTTAATCGGCAAGGTCGATGCATTGTTGCTTTCTGCCTATCGGTACCTGATGGTTGCAATGAGTTGCATTGCTGGATTTTCGAAAACCTGATACACACATCTGATACAAAATATTAGGCCGAGTGGATTCATTTGTCGCGACAACAGACGGAATTGATTAGAATCTCTGTTCATGTTGAGTTAACTCGTGTTGAGTGCCTCAAGTTAGCATGCTCGGCCATCGCCAAGCGGTGCTATAAAATTACATAGGCGGACTGTTTTTCTGCCGAGGAGCGTTAATGCAATTGTTTGTCAAAGATTTAACTGTGATCGATTTTTCCTATTTGTGCCCAAAGCGCGGCATGGTGGGGGAGAGTTGGATTGTTGATGTTCTGCTAGAGGGCGGATTAGACGAGCAAAACATGGTGCTCGATTTTGCTAAAGTCAAACGCACGATCAAGCAAACCATAGATGCGGTGGCTGATCATCGTTTATTAGTGCCTACGGCCTGCAGCAGTGTGCGATGGCAACAGCAGGGCGATAGAGTATGGATGGATTTTGATAGTCAGTTAGGTGAAATTCATTTAGCCTGTCCTTCCCAAGCCTTTGCCTTAGTGCCGACCGAAGAGATTGATATTCCCAGCGTGAATGCCTTTTTACAGAAAGCGTTGCGCGAAGCTTTACCTAAAAATGTCGAAGGGATCACGCTCACCTTGAGACACGAAATCCTCGATACGCCTTATTACCATTACAGCCATGGTTTACGTAAACACGATGGTAATTGTCAGCGTATCGCCCATGGGCATCGTAGTCCTATTCACGTTTATGAAAATGGCAGTCCAGTACCTAAGTGGGATGAGTATTGGGCCAAACGTTGGCACGATATTTATTTAGGCAGTGAAGAGGACTTGGTTTCAGTTAAGACCCTTAATCTTTCGCCGCAAACGCGGATAACCGATGACAGCCACTATGGCTTTCATTACCAAGCCCCTCAAGGGGATTTCCAATTGGCAATGCCAAAGGAATGCTGTGATTTAATTCCCCACGACACGACGGTTGAGTTGTTAGCCGATTATATTGCCACGACATTAGTCGCTAAAGTGCCAGGAAGTCAGTTTAAAGTGGTGGCGTTTGAAGGTGTTGGCAAGGGCGCGATTGTCGTTAAGGGATAGGCACTACGAGCTGATATAAGTGAATGGACTTAAACTATTCACCTTTTAATCACGGATTTAATAGGCCTCGGTAGATTATCGGGGCTTTTTTGTTTGTTTTTAGCATAGGCTGAACTGAGATTACGACAGGGATGTGGGTTTGCAGAATCGATTTTTATGGTGCGTTAGGTTAACGTGGCATTGATTGAATTCGGCTGCGTTTTGTGTCGCGATGAATGTATTGAGTGGGTCTTGATCCCTATTGCCCCTCGATAAGGATTTTTTGAAGATGTTGGAAACTAGGATATTGGAAACTAAGATGCTGGAAAATAATAAGATGTTGGGAAATAAAGTATCGCAATTTTTATCTCACGGTGGAGCCCCCCTAAGTTCAAATCCAGTGCGCTGCTTATCGGCATTATTCACTTTGGGCCTAGTGCTCATTGCGCCTCAGGTACAAGCTGAGGTGAGTTTACAGGGTAAGTTAGAGCAAGGCGCATTAATGCGGGGTCAAGCGCCAGCGGGCACTCAGATTAGCTTAAATGGTGAAGCCATCAAGGTCACGCCTGACGGTCATTTTGCCTTTGGTTTTGATCGCGACGGTGAATTGAGCCAGCAGCTAACCTTGGTTTATCCCGATGGTTTGACTGAGGTTAAGCCTTTAACCTTAACCAAGCGAGAGTACGATATTCAAAGTGTAAAGGGCATTAGCTCGAAGATTATGAAGCCTGATCCTGTCGCGCAGGAAAGAGCGGCGAAAGACACGGCGCAGGTGAAAGCGGCGCGGGCAACATTTAGCGAGCAAACGGCCTTTTTACAGGAGTTTATTTGGCCGCTGACGGGGCGTATTTCAGGGGTTTATGGTAGCCAACGTATTTATAACGATGTACCCGGTAATCCACACTTTGGGGTGGATGTGGCGGCGAAAACCGGCACTGTAGTGGTCGCCCCTGCCGATGGTGTTATTAGTCTTTCTGTGCCTGACATGTTTTATTCGGGCGGTACTATGGTGATCGACCATGGTTATGGCGTGAGTTCGAGTTTTTTGCACTTAAGTAAATTGTACGTCAACGCGGGTGAAGCGGTTAAGCAAGGCCAAGCTGTTGCAGAGGTGGGCGCAACAGGCCGTGCAAATGGCCCACACTTAGATTGGCGAGTGAACTGGTATCAAATGCGCCTCGACCCTACAACCATAGTGCCGCCAATGGCAACAGTGCTAGCGAATGAGAAAGCCAACAAAGCGGCCAAAAAGGGCTAGGTTTGATATCCAGTTCTGGCTCACTTAAATGGCGCAATAATGCGCCATTTAATGGTGATCCTTATCGTGAACACTTAGCGAGTTGGCTTCTTTCTAGGCTAGCTTCAAATGTCCGCTTGCCAATAATCATTTTTAACCGAGTCGTCTAAAAAGACTATTTCAACAGTGGATGATCAGCAGGCAACTGGCGGGTGATCCATAAAATCAGTTTGTGTTTCATGTTTGGCCCATCTTCTTTATCTTTGGCCAGTGGCTGGATTAAGTTGTCGGTGACCAATAAACGATAAATGCATTCCACTTTGTCTTTGGGTGAGATGCCTTTGTCAAAGTCTGCATATCCGCGTTTTTTGGCATAGCCCACGCCGATTTCCATGGCGAACTTCAATATTTGTGCTTCGTTCTTGTGTGGCTTCATTGGCGATCCTCTGTTTGCACATAGCATCCATCTAGTGGACACGATAATTTGTGCCTGATGGCATCTGCGAGTTATATGTCCTAAGTTACGCTAAATATGCTGTTTTTTAGATTTAATTTTGGCGATTTTTGACAAAACCACCAAAAAACTGGCCTAAAAATAACGAGAATATTGAATCTGATTAAATTGTCATCAACTCAGATGTTAACTCAGTTACTGTCGTAGGTTTTAGCTAAGGCAAGTGCCGATGAAAATCTAAGCTCAGTTTTATCTGCCTGAGTTTAAGTCTGACTTAACATTCGGATACTTGTTCGCTCGCGATGACCGCTTTTATGCCATGGGGATGCACTTTAATGCACACATTGCCGCGTTTAAAGGCGATAGTTGGATTGGCTAAACGTTCTTTATCGCCTTTGGGCGAGCTCATTTTGACTTTAATCTCAGCAAGGGATGGCAAGTCTGGTAATCTTGACTGCTCTGATTCAGCTGTCTGCTCAGATTGCGGCAATGGACTCAGTCCTAGGTTGAGTAAAGGGTGGAGTGTTGGACATAAGACCAGTAAATCTTGGCTTAAGGTATCGCAATCTTTGGCTTTAGAATCAATAACTAATTCTATGTGCTCCCAGCCTTCCTGTGGATAGACTTTGTCGCTGGGGTAGGGAAGCTCGACGCAGGCAATGCTAAATTGACCGAGTGTGAGTGGCGTGTCTAGCTCGATGATCAGAATCGTACGGCCATTGATGATGTTGTCTGAAATGATTTTTCCTATGCGGCTAAAGGCGTCGCGCAGGGCATCGGCACTGGCGATGGAATTGACGCGCAGCGCGACATGGTCGCAAACCAGTGCTTTATCTGCTAAGTCTAAGGTTTCAAGCAAGGCTAAAATCTGTGCTTCGAAGGCTGGCCAGCCTTGGATTAATTGCTCATAGCTGAGGTTTGCACTGTGCGGCGCAACAGGCTCGTTGAATTTAGGCATAAATACTCCAAGGCATTTCTATTGGCGTTAGTTTTATCCCTTAAGTAAATGACTGAGACGATTACAACTAACATCATGCTTTTAATGGTTAAATAAAAACGCCCATTAAGCTGGGCGTGTTTGATATCGTTCAATTATCTATTTGGCATTTTGCCATCTGGATATTGGCTAAGGTTACGGCCAAATCTCAATTGGTGTTCCTTCATCGACCACTTTCCACACTTCATCCATTTCGGCGTTGGTAATCGCGATACAGCCGTCAGTCCAGTTGTATTGCTGGGCTTGTTCTGGCGGCAGTGACGACTTAGGGTTTTGGCCGTGGATCATGATCATGCCTCCGGGTCTAATGCCTAAGGCTTTGGCTCTGAGTTTATCCTCTTCATTAGGATAGGAAATATGGATCGATTTATAATAAGCACTATCTGGCTTTTTATAATCTAGGGTATAACGCCCCTGTGGTGTGCGTTGATCGCCTTCCTTTAATTTGTGTCCAGCGGGTAGGTCACCCATGGCGATGCGATATTGTTTGAGCACTTTGCCATCGCGTAATAAAGCCATACTGGATTCGGATTTAGTGATCACCACCAGATCCACTTTACCCATGCCAGAGGCATGTAATTCGGGTGAAACGAGAGCCGCGATAGTCACAGTGAGAGATGTCAATGTGGAAAGTAGGGTGGCGCGCATGAAGTCCTCGAAAATAAACACAGGTTGTTGGCTTTTTTCGGCATCATACCGCAATTTTATCTTACTGTGAGTAGATAATTTTGAGCTAGGTGCAATTGCATGGCAGACTCGTGGCATATTTATGCTGTAATCCCTGTGTTAGTCAGTTTGTTGCAAGGAAGTAAAAGTTTGTATGTCTGAGAATATCGAATCCGAAAGTCCGTTAAAACGTCAATTACGTACCATTATTTTTGGCACTGATACTCCCGCTGGCCGCTATTTTGATATCGCCCTCATGGTGTGTATTGTGTTGAGTGTCGGCTTAGTGTTCCTCGACACAGTAGAGATATTCCATCGCGAATACGGCCAGCTTATTTCTGTGTTGGAATGGGTATTTACCATTATTTTTACGATTGAATATGGCCTACGTTTGTACTGCGCGACTCATCCTGTGTTATATGCTCGCAGCTTTTATGGTTTAGTGGATTTGTTATCGGTATTGCCAAGTTATCTGGCGTTGCTGATCCCTGGTGCTAACTTTACCTTAGTCATCCGGATACTTAGGCTGTTTAGGATTTTCCGCGTACTCAAATTACTGCGCTATTTAAGTGAAGGAAATGTGCTGCTTAGGGCGATGATGCAGTCGAGTCGTAAGGTTTTTTTGTTTTTCTTCTCGGTCAGTTTGATCGTTATGGTACTGAGTTCAGTAATGTATGTGGTTGAAGGGCCTGATAATGGTTTTAGTTCAATCCCTAAATCTGTGTACTGGACAATTGTGACTATTACTACAGTTGGTTACGGCGACATTACCCCGAAAACCGGATTAGGTCAGGCGATTGCGGCTTTTACTATGCTAATTGGTTACTCGATTATCGCAATCCCAACGGGGATTTTAACCGCCGAGATATCCCAAGAAGTAGGGCGTCATCGAGATTTACGCTCGTGTAATCAATGCCATAAGACAGGTCATGATATTGATGCCATGTATTGTAGTCGTTGTGGATGTGAGTTAGATAGCTTGGATGTGCCCGTTGATAAAGGCGTTTCATGATGACTTCGGCGAACACTTTTTATTTTTTGTAGGTAAAAGACACGTATGACGCAAGCCAAGTTTGTTGAAGGCCCCATATTACGCCATATCTTAGTGATGAGTTCGACCGCCGCGGTAGGGATTTCTGCCTTATTTGTCGTGGATTTACTGGATATCTTTTTCCTGAGCCTATTGGGAGAGCATGAACTCGCGGCGGCTGTGGGCTATGCGGGGAGTATTTCGTTTTTTACCACATCGATTGGAATTGGTTTATCGATTGCATTAGGGGCTTTAGTGTCTTGCTCGATTGGCGCAAAAGAGGTGGTGTTGGCAAAGCGCTTATTACTCAATAGCGCGGTTGTGACGACACTGATCAGTGTGCTGGTGGCGGCAGTGGTCACCACCTTCATTCCTGAGCTAGTTGCCTTAGTAGGCGCGAGTGGTCATACGGCAGAACTTGCTGCGAGCTATTTGTATATTCTCGTGCCTTCCTTGCCCTTTATTTGTCTTGCGATGGCGCTCGGCGGGGCTTTGCGCGCTGTGGGTGATGCAAAGTTATCTATGATGTCGACCTTAGCGGGGGGCGGCGTTAATGCGGTACTCGATCCGATTTTTATCTTCATGTTCGCCATGGGGATTGAAGGCGCTGCATTGGCATCCGTTTTAGCGCGGGTGGCGGTATTTGTGATTGCCGCTCGCGGTGTGGTGGTTAAGCATAAATTGTTAGGCCATTTCGATAAGGCACATTTTATCGCCGATCTTAAGCCCATCTTTGCCATTGCAGGCCCTGCGATGTTAACCAATGTGGCAACTCCCATCGGAAATGCCTTTGTGACCCGAGCGATCGCCGATTTCGGTGATGCTTATGTGGCAGGCTGGGCAGTATTGGGGCGTTTAATCCCTGTGGCTTTTGGGATGATCTTTGCACTCTCTGGCGCGATTGGACCTATTGTTGGGCAAAACTTTGGCGCAGGTCAGTTTGACCGAGTACGTGAGAGTTTAACGCGAGCGATTCAGTTTTGTACTGTGTATGTGCTGGTAATGTCTTTGCTGCTGTTTATGCTTAAGTCACATTTGGTCAGTGTGTTTGATATGAAGGGCGATAGTGCTGATCTTATTCACTTTTTCTGCAGTTATATCGCGGTATTCTTTATCTTTTCGGGGATTTTATTCGTGGCGAATGCGTCCTTTAATAACCTTGGCAAGGCCAAATATTCCACGCTATTTAACGTAGGTAAAGCCACTTTAGGCACAGTGCCCTTTGTGTATTTTGGTGCACTTTGGGGCGGGGTTTACGGTGTATTGATTGGGCAAATTTTAGGGTCTATTTTGTTTGGCACATTAGGTGTATGGGTTGCCTATCGTTTAGTGGATAAAGTGGCGGCGCAGGCACAGTTTTCAGCTGCGCCTAATCTTGATGCTGCGAATGCTATCCCCCGCAATGTCGTACTGAGTGAGGAAGAGGAAATCGCTAATTGTGTTGCACAGAACTTACCGAGTGCGACCAATCCGCTTTCATCCTCTTGCGTGCAGATGGCGCAATTAACGGAGGAGCAAGAGAATGAGCCCGTATTACCCTATTTAGACGAGGGGAAAAAGCCTAATTGACGTTATGTGGCTTAGCTGTGCCGTGTAGAAGCAGTGGGCAAGAACGCAGATAAAAATGAGCTCTTAATAATGAGGAGCAGTCAGAAAGCTGCTAATGATAGGAATGCTGAAAAACAAAATGCCACAAGATTGCTTGTGGCATTTTGTTTGAAACGGCGTTTGCACTTCATTTAGTTAAGTTAACAATGCCAAAATACGCCGCTAAAAGACTATTCTGCTGAGCTTCTTATTCTTCAATACTTGGCGTGTCTTGTTGGCCTTCGACTTGTTCAGTCGCAGCTTCTGATGCCGCCATTTTTGCGCGATCAGCCTTAGAGATGTAACCTGATTTTGCAGGTGAGCCGATAGTCACTGGGTCGACTTTATTCAGTCTGGCCTTAGCGCGTTTAGCTATTTTCTTGATGATCTTTTGTTTCTTGTTCATGACGTCTCTAATTTCGTTTCGCACCCGCTACGCGCAGGAATATGAGGCCAAGGGCTCAATTGAGGCGGGATTCTAACTCAATCTGAGCGAACTGACCATGTTTTGCTGAATTTTGTCGAAAACAACGGCTACTCTTTGAGAACTAGTTTTGCTAAATGGCGTTAGCATAACAATTTGACTTAAACGGCGCTGTTAGTATTTCACACGACAAATGCTGCAAATTCTGCGGTGTAGACTGTCAGTGTGGATCAAAAGCCATTATATTGCCTAGCATTATGAGTTTGAATAATTGACTCTACTGTTATTTTATTGCTCATATCCTGAGTTGAGGAAGATGTGTGTTATTAACTAAAATCACTTTTTTTGAGCGCTTTGAGCACGATATATTAAGTGGCACTAAAACCATTACATTGCGTGATGAAACGGAATCCCATGTGATTGCAGGTCAAACACTTCCCGTTTCAACCTTCGAAACCGACCGCTGGTTTTGTGATATCTATATTATTGATGTCGTGCCAGTGACCTTAACTGAGCTCTCAGACATTCATGCTAAGCAAGAGAATATGACGTTGCCGCAGCTACGTGATGTGATTGCAGAAATTTATCCCGGTCTTGAGCAATTGTTTATGATCCAGTTTAGGGTTTTACCGCAGTAAAAGTATAGAGCGTAATTCGTAAAAGAAAAAAGGCCGCACAGCAGCCTTTTTATTACAAATTCAATGGCATATTAAGTTGTCGAAGATTGCTGAACTGTTCAAGAACATCAGCTATCCAAGACAACTAAACCGTCCAAGGTAACAGTTTTTTGGCAAAGTGATCGGCTTGGCCTAAGCGAATCGCTGCGCGGTGACGCATCCGATAAAATGCTTGATAGCACAGGGGGACTAAGTACAAACTAGTCACTGTCGAGAACGATAAGCCACCGATAATGGCGATTGCCATGGGGTAATATGGCGGGCCGCCACCACCGATTTGGGTATCACCCATCGCCAGTGGGACTAATCCCAGTACTGTTGTACCTACTGTCATTAACACTGGCCGCAAACGGGTGATACACACCTCCCGAATGGTGTCAGACAATTTGTCGAGATCCGGTGTCATCTGATTGATTTGATCTACCAGAACGATACCGTTGTTTACCACAATCCCCATTAAAATCAAGATACCTATCATTGCCATCACAGAAATAGGGGTGCCTGTGATAAACAGCGCCCAGAATACACCTGTGATGGAAAATAGGATCGAGGTAATAATCGCCGTCGGTAACAGTAGAGATTCAAACAACGCCGCCATAACAATATAAATCATCGCGACAGCCAAGAGCATATTAGTCACCATCACGTTCTGATCTTCATCTTGGCGCTCGAAGCCACCACGGAGTGAATAGTCGTAACCATCGGGGAAACGGATATTTTCCATCACTTGCTTAATCTTAGTTTGCGCCTCTTCTGTGGTGAGGTTTTCTAAGTTAGCCCCAATCGACAGCGAAGTTTGGCGATTGAAGTGTTTGATAGTATCGAAGCGGGGTTGGATCTCAATCTTCGCCAGATTATCTAAGGTGTACACTCTTTGGTCGAGGCGTACTATGGGTAACTGCTTGAGTTTCTCAAGTGACTTTTGCCATTCTTTCTCGTAGGCCATTTCGATGCGCAGCTCGCCATTAGGATCGTGGCGGAAGGATCGCAGCGGTGAACCGCGCAGTGCCATGGAGATACTTGAGGCAATTTCATTGAGTTTTAAATCTAACCGCGCCGCCATTTGTCTATCAATGCGGATAATCACTTCTTGCTGAGCGCCGTTAAGCTCGGAGCGAACATCTTGCAATCCTTTGATATTTTGCAATAAAGGAATAACTTGCTCGCTCAAATTAATTAGCTCAGAGGTTGAACGTCCTGTCAGTGTGACTCGCACGCCAGAGTTGTCATTGCCCCAGCCAAATTGCGGTTTGGCGATGGAATACTTAGGGAAGCCGCTACGGATTTTCTTTTTTAACTCATCCACTGATATAGGCAAATCTTTCTTTAGGAGGATCACCGATGAGCCATCGTCAGAGGCATAATAGCTGTAGACCGAATCAATATGGAATTCCTCTTTATTGTTATAAAGATACTCTTCCATTTGGTTGATCATCGCCTCAGTGACATTGAGATTATGTCGACCTTCTACTTGGTAGTTAATGTAGATTCGTTCATTGCTCTCGCTGTCTTCTTGATCCTGTTTAACCATAGATAGCGGCAGGGCGGTGGATGCGAGTATCGCTACAGCAATCACGCCTGAACGCCAAGGTCTGAGCAATACCCAATCTAGGGTATTATTGTAAAAACGTTGTAATTTACCCGCATCCTTTTCGGGGGCGATGTCGAAGTGGAACTTAGTCAACATCAAAGGGATTAAGGTTTTTGCGACCAATAGCGACGCGGCGAGTGAGATACAAATCGCAATAGCAACATGCTCTAGAAAAATGGTGATCTCGACTTTTACGCCAAAAATATTAGGTAAAAATACAATGGCGGTTGTCATTGTGCCTGCCAATACCGCCAGAGACACTTTATCGACCCCCGTCATGACAGACTCTTCATTGTCTTTAGGGTGTTTACCTTGTTTTTCCTGCAGTACGCTCTCAGTGACAACTACAGCGTTATCAATCAACATACCGACGGCGAGCAGGAGTCCCATCATAGACAGAATATTCAAGCTGTAACCGAGTAGATACATAGCGGCGAGCGTCATACCGATTGAAATAGGCACGGATGACACAACCACTAAAGTCATTTTCAAATTACGCAGGAATAAGTACAGCACTATAAAGGACAGCAGTGCACCGATTAACCCTGAAAGCAGCAAATCCATTAGTGAAGATTTTACTCCAGAGGCTTGATCTTCCATGATAAACAGGCGAATACCTTGGAACTGTTGGTCCTGTTTCGCAAGCTCAATCACCTTCATGACACGGTCTGACACTTCGACTAAGTTAGCGCCAGATTCCTTAAAAACATCCAAACCCACGGCATAGTGCTTATCTAAATGTCGACCTTCGATACGTTCAGGTAGGGCAAATTGCACATCGGCGATATCGCCTAAGGTCAATCCGGGGATAAGTACTAGTGCTTTGATATCTTCAAGGTTTCTAAACTCACCCTTAGGTGAAACTTGGTAAACGATATTACTGGCCCTGAGTGTACCTGCGCTCAGCACAAAGTTCTCTCTGCCGAGACGTTGTTGCAAATCTGTGGCTGAAAATCCACTGGCGGCAAGGCGGTCGGCATTGATGCGTACCTCAATTTGCTTTTGCTCAACGCCGTACAGGCTGACCTTAGAGACACCTTCAACACGTTCAAGTGGACGCTTGAGCTGTTTATCGAGTAGATCGAATGCACCTGAAAGCTCACGATCACTTGAGATGCGTATGGTGAGCACAGGCATGTCGGCGGTGGAGAATTGGCGGATAAAGACCCGCTCCACATCCTTGGGCAGTAAATGTCGCACTGCATCGATTTTTTCCCGCGCTTCTAAGCTCTTAGTAGCAACGTTTTCCCCCCACTTCATGTTGATTTCGATTTCGGCGCCTTCTTGGGAGGATTCTGATTCAAGCTCATCAATCCCACCCATAGTCGCGAGGGATTCCTCCAGCACTTTGGTAATATCGCGTTCCACTTCAGCAG
The DNA here is from genome assembly GCF_025654545.1 of Shewanella sp. SM20. Classification (NCBI taxonomy): domain Bacteria; kingdom Pseudomonadati; phylum Pseudomonadota; class Gammaproteobacteria; order Alteromonadales; family Shewanellaceae; genus Shewanella; species Shewanella sp. SM20. Next base: position 18,353 of record NZ_JAKKRK010000005.1, read on the forward strand.
GGGTCGAGCCTTTGTAAGGCACTTCCACCACTATCTGTGGGATATCGATACCGGGGAACATTTCCAGCGGTAATAGGCGACTCGAGGCGAGACCAAACAGCAAGATAGCAAAGAAGAACATGCTGGTGGTTACGGGGCGCTTAATGGCTAAACGGGTGAGGTTCATGGGCGAGCCTCCTCTACGTTTATATGTGAGCCAGTTACTGCGTATTCTTTACGGTCGAACAGGGCATAGAGCACTGGGAGCACTATTAAGGTCAGTAATGTTGACAAACTCAGACCAAAGATCACCGTAATCGCCATCGGTGCGCGTACCTCTGAGCCATCACCTAGACCTAGCGCCATCGGCAATAAGCCTAAGGTCGTGGTGAGGGTTGTCATCATAATCGGGCGTAGGCGCGATTTAGCTGCATCGCGAATGGCATCAAGTTTTTGAGCACCTTCGCTACGCAGTTGATTGATCCGATCCACAAGCACAATCGCGTTGTTCACGACGATCCCCGCCAACATGATAAGGCCAATAAATACCACCACACTCAAGTGAGTTTGGGTGATATAAAGCCCAAGTACACTGCCACCTAATGCCATAGGTACGGCAAAGAGGATAAGCAAGGGATGTAATAGTGATTCAAACTGACTCGCCATGACTAAATACACTAAGAAAATCGCTAAGATAAGGGCAATTTTGAGTGATTGGAATGAGTGCTCCATTTCCTCATTTTGACCACCAAAACGGGCCTGAACCGATGCGGGTAACACTTGTTGCGATAGTATCTGCTGCGCCTGTGCAACCGCATCGCTTAAATCACCATAGGCGAGGTTAGCTGATACGAGAGCCACACGTTGTTGGCTGATGCGGTTAATCGCAGATGGGCCTAATTGCAATGAAACTTCTGCAACTGCGCTTAATGCAATAGGTTGGTTGCTGTTCGGGTTGATAATTAAGGCATCGATATCGCTGATTTGATCCCGCTCCGCGAGTTCACTGCGCACCAGAATATCAATCTTACGGTCACGCACTGTGTATTGACTGGCAACAGTACCACCAACACGTTGGGCAATACGGTTGGCAACCGTTGGCGCATCCATTCCTAGAGCCGCTAACCTTGCATGATCGAAACGGATACTTAGCTCAGGTTGACCATCACGTAGACTGGTGTTCACGTCGGCAAAACGCTCCGATGCGGATAATGCTTTGACTAGACTATCTGCGCTGCGTTTGAGTAAGTTTAAATCGTAACCTGTGAGCTCAATTTCCAGTGGCGTTTTAAAGCTGAATAACTCAGGTTGCTCAATTTTCGCTTCAAGTTCAGGAATGCGGCGCGCAGTATCACGTAATACTTGAGTGACTGCGTTATAGGCACTGTGGTCGTTAAGCACTACTTGCAAGCGGCCCCAGTTTTCACCCCCGCGGGCAGTATCCGAAGTCATCAAACCGCCACTACCGGCTTGGCTATAAGCATGTTTAACTTCGGCTCTGTCTTTAATGGACAGTGCAAGTTGCTGTAATATCTTGTCGGTTTCGCTCACTGCCGTACCCGGCGGTAGCAAGATCTCCACATAAAACTCACCCTGATTCATTGGCGGAATAAGCTCCATACCAAGTCGCGGTAACAAGCTAATACAAGCGCCTGTTATTGCAATCGTGAGTAACAGTGTTGCTTTTTGTTGGCGCAGCGCCGAGGCCAGAAGCTTGTAATAAACCTTCTCAATACTGTGGTAGACAAAGTTAAATGCTGAGCTTAACGGGCGCATCACTAGACCAATAAGCCATGAGAAGAAGCGGCCTAAAATCAACACTAAGGTCAGTAGTGCACTGGGTAAGTAACTAACAATTAATAGAATAGGAAAGGAAAACACAGTCGCGCTATAGTGTTTAAGCTTGCCCATTTTAGTGGTGGGTTTATCCTTAGGTGTCGTTTTTATCAGCGCGGGTAAGGTTTTAAAGCCTTCACGTGATGCCAGCATTGGAATGGACGTTAACGCGACTAATAGCGATGCTAACAGCGCAAAAGTGACCGTTAGCGCTTGGTCTGAGAAGAGTGCGCCAGCAATCCCATCCACAAATACTAGCGGTACAAACACCGCAAGAGTGGTGAGTGTTGAGGCAAAAATTGCGCCTGCCACTTCTTTAGTCCCCGTCACTGCAGCTTCTAATTTACTCATGCCTTCGCTACGGCAGCGGTCTATGTTCTCTAATACCACAATGGCGTTATCGACCAAGAGACCGATGGCAAGGGCAATACCACCTAATGACATGATGTTTAAGCTGATATCGGCAAAATACATCATGTTAAAGGTGGCGATCACTGAGAAGGGAATCGAGATAGAAATAATCAGTGTCGGGATGATATTACGCAAGAACAGGTAAATCACTAGCATAGATAACAAGCTGCCCATCAGCGCAGAAGAGGTGACTTCGCTGACCGCACTTTCGATAAACTCAGACTGATCGTAAATCACTTCGAGCTTATTTTGCTTAGGGTCTTGATTGATTTTGACGAGTTCATCGCGCAGTTTTTTGGCGACAGCGACAGTATTTGCATCACCTTCTTTATAAATGGCCAGTTCAATCGATTCTTGACTGCCGATGCGGGTGATATCACTACGCTCTTTGTAGGCATCTGTGATGGTAGCAACTTCGAATAAACGGACTAAAGCTTGCTCGTCGCGATAGACGATCACTTGGCCGAGTTCATCTAATGAGTTGAATTGGTTTAGCGTTCGTACTAAGTATTCGCGATCACCTTGGATCACTTTACCCGCAGAGAGGTTGATGTTTTCCTCATTAATACGACGTTTAATATCATCGGCATTGAGATTGAGCTGCGACAGTTTTTCTTGATTGAGCTGAATATGCACTTCTTGCTCTAGGCCGCCAGATAAACGCACGGCGGCGACCCCAGATAGCGCCTCTAAACGACGCTTAAGTTCTTCCTCTGCATAGGTGCGCATTTGTTTGAGATCGGCTTCAGATGCATTAGGCACAGACAGCGCGAGACGCATAATAGGGTCAAGGTTGGGGTTAAAACGCAGTAATAAGGGCTTTTTAACATCGAGCGGCAGAGCGATAGTGTCGAGTTTTTCACGTACATCTAAACTCGCCATATCCATTGTTGTGCCCCATTCAAACTCGAGCACCACATCTGACATGCCTGAGCGCGAAATAGAACTGATTTTACGTAAGCCTTTGACCACCCCAACGGCTTCTTCAATCGGTTTAGAGACGAGCTGTTCGACTTCAACTGGCGCCGCGCCGTCATACATAGTGCGAATGGTTAATGTGGGATAGCTTAAGTCTGGCAGTAACTTCACCGCTAGGCGGGAAAATCCCACCATACCGAATAAAATCACCGCCAGCATGAACATCCATACCGTGACAGGCCGTTTAACAGAAGTGCTGATAATTGACATGAAAGGCTCCTATCAGTTCTTAGCGGAAGCAAGATCGAGTGGGGTGATCACTTCGACTAAGGATTGGTCTTTCAAGTTTTGCTGGCCACGGGTAACGACTTGCTCACCGGGGTTAATACCTGTAATCACTTCTACCGAATCACCTTCACGGTAGCCAATTTCGACTTCACGACGGTTCGCATTGGTACCATCAATAACATAAAGCGCTTGTTTGTTGTCTTGGTTAATCAAGGCGCTGTAGGGAACAGTAATCACGTTCTCGTGGGTATCGTATTTGAGCTCAACCCGGGTAAACATGCCAGCTTTAAGGCGCGCCTCTTGATTCGGCACAGCAAGTGTCACCTTAAAGGTGCCACTTTGTGGGTCCACAATCGGGCTTATGCGCAACACTTTGGCATGGATAGCATTCTTGCTATGTTGATTACTAAACACTTGTGCTTCTTGGCCGAGTTTTAAGCTGGCAAGCTGTTGCTCTGGGAGATGAACAATACCGTGGAGTTCATCTTGATTGACGATGTAGAACAAGTCGCCAAATTCCTTCGCCATATTGCCAGCTTTCACATAACGTTTAGCTACGACGCCGCTAATAGGGGACAGTACGCGGCTTTCTTTTACTTGCAGTTCGGCGAGATCTTTTTTAGCGATAGCGGCTTGCAAGTTATATTCAAGTTTGGCCATTGAATCCGCGCTGATAAATTCTCTGTTGCTCATTTTCTTCAGACGATTTAATTCTTGCTCGATGATTTTGACTTCGGCTTCTGAGCGGTCTAAATCATATTGCTGCCTCTTGGCATCAATAACAGCCAGCACTTGTCCCTTTTGAACGCGGTCACCTTCTTCAACAGCGAGAGATTCAATGAGCCCTGATATACGGCTCACTACATTGGCTTCCTGTGGCGCTTCTAAGGTGGCAGTTGTACTGTAAAAAGATGAAACGTTTCCTTGCATCACTGTAGTGGTTTCGACGGGAATGGCATATTTTTCTTCTTTTTTGACCACTTCTTCCTCACCACAGGCTGCTAGCATCGAAATCATTAGCAGTGGCAGGGTGAATTGAGCAATTTTTGACTTTTCCATAAGAATGTTACCTGTTGTCTTTATTGTGATGTCAGTTGTCAGCAGAAACCATGCCAATGTTTAAATTTGTTTAATTTCAGTCTATTAGTCGTATTTTTGGCTAAGTGTAATTTGTGATTCTTACTAAATGTAGCTAAAAGGTTTAAAAAGTGATGAGAATAACTAAACGCGGTTAATTAAGATTACACAAGTGCGCAATTGCAACAATGTATTTTGTCAGGAGAAGGAAGTTTAAAAGAGGATTATTTGAAATGAAAAAAGCGCCCTTAGGCGCTTTTTAATGCGTAAGTCGTGGGACTTAGCGTTTGTCTTGTGCGACGAAATCACGCGCAGTTTCACCAGTATATAACTGACGTGGACGGCTGATTTTGTGGCCTGGTTGATCTAACATTTCTTTCCAGTGAGCAATCCAGCCTACAGTACGTGCCAGTGCGAACAGCACAGTGAACATACTGGTTGGAATACCAATGGCTTTCATAATGATGCCAGAGTAGAAGTCGACGTTTGGATACAGCTTTTTAGAAATGAAGTATTCGTCTTCAAGTGCAATGCGCTCAAGCTCCATTGCCACATCCAAGAGTGGATCTTGTACTTTCAGTTCTTTCAGCACTTCATGACAGGTTTCACGCATCACTTTGGCTCGTGGGTCAAAGTTTTTGTAAACACGGTGTCCAAAGCCCATCAGACGGAAAGGATCATTTTTATCTTTAGCGCGTTCAATGAATTCAGGAATACGGTCTACTGAACCGATTTCTTCTAACATTTGCAAACAGGCTTCGTTAGCGCCGCCGTGTGCAGGGCCCCAAAGAGATGCGATACCCGCTGCGATACACGCAAATGGGTTTGCACCTGAAGAACCGGCTAAACGTACTGTTGAAGTCGATGCGTTTTGTTCATGATCTGCATGTAAAATGAAGATCCTGTCCATTGCACGTTCAACAATAGGGTTCACGACGTATTCTTCGCACGGTACAGCAAACATCATGCTTAAGAAGTTGCCCGCATAGCTTAAGTCATTACGTGGGTACACGAATGGCTGGCCTGAAGAATACTTGTAGCACATGGCTGCTATCGTAGGCATTTTTGAGACTAAGCGATAAGCGGCGATTTCGCGGTGACGTGGATCGTTAACATCCAGAGAGTCTTGGTAAAATGCAGATAATGCACCCGTCACACCACATAACATGGCCATAGGATGAGCATCACGACGGAAACCTCTAAAGAAGAAGGCTAGCTGCTCGTGAACCATAGTGTGGGTTTTAACTGTATGTACAAACTCAGTATATTGCGCTTTGGTCGGCAGTTCACCGTAAAGCAGCAAATAACACAGGTCTAGGTAATCGGAGTCAACGGCAAGTTGATCGATTGGATAGCCACGGTGTAACAATATACCCAGATCACCATCAATATAGGTAATTGCAGATTCACAGGAGGCAGTCGCAAGAAAACCTGGATCAAAAGTAAAGTAACCTTTGCTGCCAAGTTTACTGATATCGATTACGTCAAAACCAGCGGTTCCCTGCTTTACTGGCAATTCTATCGAGTCGTTCCCTGGTAATTCTAATTTGGCTTTTAAATCAGCCATACCCCGTTCTCCTTACTTAGTTCTTATCTGTGAGTGCGGCATGTCAAACCGCCATTACTTTACAGCCATTCTAGATCACATTTCAATTTAAATAAGCGTTTAAATTTGTTAGACCATGGTATAAAAGCCTTTACTTTTCTATTTGTAACTGGCACTTACAGTAAAAAATAGTCAAAAAAACATAATTTGCATTCTGTGATGTTTGTATTTGACATTTGCCGCGAGTATACTTGCCTCGCCCAATAAGGGCCGCAAACAACGATTATAAAGCACCCTTTGTTTACATGTTAAATGAGTGCGTGCTCAGATAGTTAACTGTTTGTTTAAACTTTGCTTTTGTGTTTACTTTTGCAGTGATCAACCTCCTGTTTAAAGTTTGTACAAAAGCGGTTCACATAACAAAAAAAATGCTCAATGGAGCTGAGTGAGCAGAACGTGAAAAAGCAAAGACCTGTCCATTTAGATCTGCAGACCATTCGCTTTCCTGCAACAGCGATTGTGTCAATTCTTCACCGTGTTTCCGGTGTCATCATGCTGTTCGCAGTTGGCATTCTCATTTGGTTGCTAAATTCATCTTTAGCATCAGCTGAAAGTTTCGCTGGCGTACAGTCTCTATTCGATAACTTTGTGATGAAGTTTATCCTGTGGGGCATTATGACTGCACTGGTGTATCACTTGTTTGGTGGCCTGCGCCACTTAGTAATGGATACCGGTCGTTGGGAAGAATTGTCATCGGGTGCCGCATCAGCGAAAGCTGTATTTGCCTTAACGGTAGCCTTTTCAATCATAGCGGGGATCTGGGTATGGTAACCAATGCAGCAAGTTTTGGACGCAGTGGTGTTCATGACTATATTCTACTACGCGCTAGTGCAGTGATCCTCGCCTGTTACACCATTTTCTTGGTTGGCTTTATTGCATGTAGTTCCCCTCTCACCTATGACGTCTGGCATGGCCTATTTAGTGCTCTGCCAATGAAAGTGTTTACACTTTTGACGCTGGTAGCCTTATTAGTACATGCTTGGATTGGTGTATGGCAAGTGCTGACAGATTACGTTAAGTGCACGTCGTTACGTGGTGTTTTACAGTTCACCTTTGTCGTTACCGTATTTTGTTATTTAGCGGCCGGCATTGTTATTGTGTGGGGTGTCTAAGTGAGTATTCCAGTACGCGAATTTGATGCTGTAGTGATCGGTGCCGGTGGCGCTGGTATGCGTGCAGCGCTGCAGATTTCCAAAGAAGGTAAAAGCTGTGCGCTTTTATCAAAAGTATTCCCAACCCGTTCTCATACCGTATCTGCGCAGGGTGGTATCACTGTAGCGTTAGGTAACGCCCATGAAGATCATTGGGAACAACACATGTACGATACCGTGAAAGGTTCCGATTTTATCGGTGACCAAGAAGCGATCGAGTTCATGTGTAAAACCGGTCCTGAAGCCGTGATTGAACTTGAGCAAATGGGTTTGCCTTTCTCTCGTTTCGAAAATGGTACGATTTACCAACGTCCATTTGGTGGTCAATCTAAGAACTTTGGTGGCGAGCAGGCTGCGCGTACTGCGGCAGCTGCCGACCGTACTGGTCATGCTTTGCTTCACTGTTTATACCAACAAAACGTTAAGCATAAGACGCAAGTCTTCTCAGAATGGTATGCATTAGATCTCGTTAAAAACGATGATGGCGCCGTTGTGGGTTGTACTGCGATTGAAATTGAAACGGGCGATATCGTTTATTTCAAAGCTAAAGCAACGATTCTTGCGACCGGTGGTGCAGGGCGCATTTACGCTTCGACGACTAACGCGCATATCAACACCGGTGACGGCGTTGGTATGGCAATGCGTGCTGGCGTGCAAATGCAAGACATGGAAATGTGGCAATTCCACCCAACTGGCATCGCCGGCGCGGGTGTACTTGTGACTGAAGGTTGTCGTGGTGAAGGCGGTTATCTGCTGAACAAAGACGGCGAGCGTTTCATGGAGCGTTATGCCCCTAACGCGAAAGATTTGGCATCACGCGACGTGGTAGCACGTTCTATGATGACTGAAATCCGCGAAGGTCGTGGTTTAGACGGTCCATTAGGCCCACACTGTTTGCTCAAGCTTGATCACTTAGGTAAAGAAACATTAGAAGCACGTTTACCAGGCGTGTGTGAATTGTCTCGTACTTTTGCCCATATCGATCCAGCCGATGGTCCAATTCCAGTACTACCAACCTGTCACTATATGATGGGCGGTCTACCAACTAAGGTCAGTGGTCAAGTTATTCGTAAGAATGAAGACGGCACTGAACAAGATGTTATTGGTCTGTTCGCTGTGGGTGAGATTGCCTGTGTATCTGTACATGGTGCAAACCGTTTAGGTGGTAACTCACTGCTTGATTTAGTGGTCTTTGGCCGCGCAGCGGGTCAGCATTTAGGTAAAGCTTTGGATGAGACTGACGATCCAAAAGACGCTAGCGATGCGGATATTGCTGCCTCTCTGGCGCGTCTGAATCGTTGGGAAAGCAACAAAGATGGCGAAGATCCAGCGCAAATCCGTAAGGATTTGCAACTGTGTATGCAATTAAACTTCTCTGTATTCCGTCGTGGCGATGCTATGGCTGAAGGGTTAGAGCAGTTGAAAGTGATTCGTGAACGTCTTGCAAATGCTAAATTGTCTGATAACTCTCGTGAATTCAATACTCAACGTATTGAATGTTTAGAGTTAGATAACTTGATGGCAACGGCAATCGCCACGGCTTATGCGGCTAACTTCCGTACCGAAAGTCGCGGTGCTCACTCACGTGAAGATTATTTAGAGCGTGATGATGAGAACTGGTTATGCCACAGCTTATTTGACCCAATCACTGAAACGATGGATCGTCGTGCAGTGAACATGGCACCTAAGTTACGTGAAGCATTCCCGCCGAAGAAACGTACCTACTAGGAGTTGCAAAGATGAAATTGACATTTGCAGTTTATCGCTACAATCCTGACGTAGATACTAAACCGTATATGCAGGATTACAGCTTAGAAGTGGCAGAAGGCTCTGACATGATGGTGCTCGATGCACTGATCAAGTTGAAAGAGCAAGATCCGACTTTGTCATTCCGTCGTTCATGCCGTGAAGGCGTGTGTGGTTCAGACGGCGTGAACATGAATGGTAAGAATGGTCTGGCGTGTATTACCCCAATTTCAACCTTTAAAGGTAAGAAATTAGAAATACGTCCATTACCAGGTATGCCAGTTGTTCGTGACTTAGTTGTTGATTTAACTCAGTTCTATAAGCAGTATGAGAAGATCAAGCCTTACCTCATCAATGATGAGAAACAACCTGCTCGTGAACACTTACAATCCCCTGAAGAGCGTGCTCATTTAGATGGTTTGTACGAATGTATCATGTGTGCCTGTTGTTCTACGGCTTGCCCATCATTCTGGTGGAATCCTGATAAGTTTATCGGTCCAAGCGGTCTGCTTCATGCATATCGTTTCTTGATCGACAGTCGCGATACAGCTACAGAAGAACGTTTATCTGAGCTGGACGACGCCTATAGCGTGTTCCGTTGCCATGGCATCATGAACTGCGTTGACGTTTGTCCAAAAGGTCTTAATCCGACTAAAGCAATTGGTCATATTAAGTCCATGCTGTTGAAGCGAGCAGTGTAATGCGAGAACCCGAGCTGAAACCAATAATAATATAGCTCTTGAAGAGTCACTTTCTGGTAGCAGAAGGTGACTCTTTTGCGTATGTAATGGAAGACAACGCGCCGTATATCTGGACATCTAGGGGCGGCAGAAATTATGCGTCGAAGGTAATCTCTACAGACTGCATATTTAATACTATGGCTAAGCACGTGTATAAAGTTTGAAAGGAATAGAAATGCACCAAGGCATCATGAAAGCCTGGCTCGAATCATCTCACTTAAGTGGTGCAAATTCGACCTACGTAGAAGAGATGTATGAAGCCTATCAAGAAGACCCACAGTCAGTCGCTGATGATTGGCGTGCGGTATTTGATAATCTCCCTCCTGTGAACGGTGCCTCTGTTGATGCGCCTGAAGCTGCTCACTCAAAAGTACGTGATTATTTTCGCAGTTTAGCGTTAGAAGGTCGCCATAAGAGCTCAGCTCGTGTGACGGATCCTGAAATGGATGCTAAGCAAGTTAAAGTCCTGCAATTAATTAACGCCCATCGTTTCCGTGGTCACCAAGGTGCTAATCTTGATCCCCTCGAACTGTGGAAACGTGAACCCGTAGCTGATTTAGATCCTGCTTTCCACGGCTTGACTAAAGAAGACATGGAACGTGAGTTTAATACAGGTTCTTTTGCTCATGGTGGCGAAACCATGAAGCTCGCGGATTTGGTAAAAGCGCTGAAAGCCACCTACTGTGGTTCTATCGGTGCTGAATATATGCACATTACCGATACCGATGAGAAACGCTGGATCCAACAACGTCTCGAACCTTCCTTAGGTAAAGCTAACTACGATAAAAGTGTTAAGACACGCATTCTTGAAGGCCTTAACGCCGCAGAAGGTATTGAAAAATACTTAGGTGCTAAATTCCCTGGTGCGAAACGTTTCTCGTTAGAAGGCGGTGATGCGTTAGTGCCTATGATGCGCGAAATTATTTATCGTGCAGGTGAAGCCGGTACTAAAGAAATCGTCGTCGGTATGGCTCACCGTGGTCGTCTGAACGTGTTGGTGAACGTATTAGGTAAGCGTCCAGCTGAACTGTTTGACGAGTTCGCGGGTAAGCATGCTGATACCCACGGTTCTGGTGATGTTAAGTACCACCAAGGTTTCTCCTCTGATTTTGAAACGCCGGGCGGCAATGTGCATTTAGCACTGGCCTTCAACCCATCGCACCTTGAAATCGTTAACCCTGTGGTCATTGGTTCTGTACGTGCCCGTCAAGACCGTCGCGGTTGTAAGGATGGCTTACAAGTCATGCCTATTACTATTCACGGTGACTCTGCAATTGCGGGTCAAGGGATAGTACAAGAGACATTCAACATGTCTCAAACCCGTGGCTTTAAAGTCGGCGGCAGTATTCGCATCGTAGTGAACAACCAAGTGGGTTTCACGACGTCTAACCATGCGGACACTCGTTCGACTGAATACTGTACTGACATCGCTAAGATGGTTCAGGCACCGATTTTCCACGTTAACTCTGATGATCCCGAAGCCGTTGCTTTTGTGTCGCAGTTAGCCGTTGATTATCGTAACGAGTTCAAACGTGATGTGGTGGTTGAATTGGTGTGTTATCGCCGTCATGGCCATAACGAAGCCGATGAGCCAAGTGCAACTCAGCCGCTGATGTATGCCAAGATCAAGAAACACCCAACGCCACGTAAGATTTATGCAGACAAGCTAATCGCTGAAAACGTGATCGCTGCTGATGATGTGACTGGTCTTATCAATAATTACCGTGATGCATTAGATCAAGGTGATTGTGTAGTTAAAGAATGGCGCCCAATGACGCTGCATTCTGTTGACTGGACTCCGTATATCGGTCGTGAGTGGGACGAAGCGTATCAAGCCTCTATGTCGGCTGAGCGTTTACAAAGTCTGGCTGACAAACTGAGCTATGTACCTGAAAGTCATCCATTGCAATCACGGGTTGCTAAGATTTATAGCGACCGTTTAGCGATGGCAAAAGGCGAGAAGCCACTCGATTGGGGTTTTGCAGAAACGCTGGCTTATGCCTCAATTCTGGAAGACAACAAACGTGTACGTATTACGGGTCAGGATTCTGGCCGCGGTACTTTCTTCCATCGTCATGCTGTATTGCACAATCAAAACGATGGCACGACTTACATGCCACTGCGCAATATTGCTGATGAACAAGGCCCAATTGATATTACTGACTCAGTATTATCTGAAGCCTCAGTACTGGCGTTTGAGTATGGTTATGCCACAGCAGAACCCGGCGGATTGACTATTTGGGAAGCGCAGTTTGGTGACTTTGCTAACTGTGCCCAAGTGGTAATCGATCAGTTCTTGTCATCGGGTGAGCAGAAGTGGGGCCGTTTATGTGGTCTGACTATGCTGTTACCCCATGGCTATGAAGGTCAAGGCCCTGAGCATTCAAGCGCCCGTTTAGAGCGTTTCTTGCAGATGTGTGCTAACCACAATATGCAAGTGTGTGTGCCTTCAACACCTGCACAGGTCTACCATATGTTGCGCCGCCAAGTGGTGCGTCCTATGCGTCGTCCACTTATCGTCATGTCGCCTAAGTCATTACTACGTCATCCATTAGCGGTTTCAAGCTTGGAAGAATTAGCCAATGGCAGTTTCCAAAATGTGATCGGTGAAATCGATACGTTGGAAGCAAGCAAGGTTGACCGAGTTGTCTTCTGCAGTGGTAAGGTTTACTTCGAACTGCTGGAAAAACGTCGTAAAGAAAATATCACTAACGTAGCGTTAATCCGTGTCGAACAGTTATATCCGTTCCCACATGATGAAATGATCGTTGCTTTGGCTGATTACCAACATGTGAAAGATTTTGTTTGGTGTCAGGAAGAGCCACAGAACCAAGGTGCTTGGTACTCTAGTCAACACCATTTCTGGGCCGCGGTTCCTGCAGGTGCACAGTTAACTTATGCTGGTCGTGAAGCGTCAGCTGCACCAGCGTGTGGTTACCCTGAGTTGCACACACATCAGCAAGAATCTTTAGTGAACAGTGCCCTGAAACTTACAATCACACTGTAGTAATAGACATTTTATAAAAGGATAGTTTTTCATGAGTATCGAAATCAAGGTACCCGTACTACCAGAATCTGTTGCCGATGCCACGATTGCCACTTGGCATGTGAAAGTGGGCGAGCAAGTTTCTCGTGATCAAAACCTGGTTGATATTGAAACCGATAAAGTGGTTCTTGAAGTGGTTGCGCCAGAAGATGGCCATATTGGCGAGTTTTTGTTTGAAGAAGGCGCCACTGTTCTGGGTGAACAAGTGATCGCTAAATTCATCGCCGGTGCTGTATCGGGCAAAGAAGTCACTAAAGCGCAAGCTGAAGCGGCAACGCCAGCAGCTGAAACCAGCGATGAAAGCAGTGATGCGTTAAGCCCATCTGTACGCCGTTTACTGGCTGAGCACAATGTTGATGCCAACAAAGTAAAAGGCACTGGTGTGGGTGGTCGTATTACTAAAGAAGACGTTGAAGCCTTCGTTAAGTCTACCCCTAAAGCTGCGGCGCCAGCAGCACCTGCTGTAGCTCCGTTAGCGGCTGGCCGTAGCGAGAAGCGCGTGCCAATGACACGTCTGCGTAAGACAATCGCAAACCGCTTGTTAGAAGCGAAAAACTCTACCGCTATGCTCACGACGTTTAACGAAGTGAACATGAAGCCCATCATGGATATCCGTAAGCAATACCAAGATATCTTTGAAAAGCGCCACGGTATCCGTTTAGGCTTTATGTCTTTCTACATCAAAGCCGTGACTGAAGCGCTGAAACGTTTCCCAGAAGTCAACGCGTCTATTGATGGCGATGATATCGTCTATCACAACTACTTCGACATCAGCATTGCAGTATCAACACCACGTGGTCTGGTAACACCAGTGTTACGTGACACAGATACCATGAACTTAGCTGAAATCGAAAAAGCAGTTCGTGACTTAGCCCTTAAAGGCCGTGACGGTAAGCTGACTGTGGCTGACATGACTGGCGGTAACTTCACTGTGACTAACGGTGGTGTTTTCGGTTCACTGATGTCTACACCGATCCTTAACCTGCCACAAAGTGCGATTTTAGGCATGCATGCCATTAAAGATCGCCCAATGGCAGTCAATGGTCAGGTTGAAATCCTGCCCATGATGTACCTAGCACTCTCATATGACCATCGTATTGTTGATGGCCGTGAGTCTGTTGGTTTCTTGGTTGCGATTAAAGACTTCCTAGAAGACCCAACTCGTCTGCTGCTTGATCTGTAACACAACTCGATAAGAGATTGCGCTTAAAGAAATAGCCAGACATACCCTCGTGACTGGCCCAAACGGGCCAGTTGGATTTGATTAGAAGTATACGGATAGATCATCATGAATTTGCATGAGTATCAGGCAAAATCCTTATTTGCCGAATATGGTTTACCAGTGTCAGAAGGTTTTGCATGTGATACAGCCCAAGAAGCTGTAGAAGCGGCAGGCCATATTGGCGGAAATTTATGGGTTGTTAAGTGTCAAGTACACGCAGGCGGCCGCGGTAAAGCAGGTGGCGTTAAAGTCACTGGCGATAAAGAAGAAATCAGAGCCTTTGCCGAACACTGGTTAGGCAAAAATCTGGTGACTTATCAAACTGATGAGAAAGGCCAGCCAGTTGCTAAAATTTTAGTAGAAAGCTGTACCGACATCGCTAACGAACTGTACTTAGGTGCCGTTGTTGACCGCGCGACTCGTCGTGTTGTGTTCATGGCGTCGACTGAAGGTGGTGTTGAAATTGAGAAAGTGGCAGAAGAAACGCCAGAACTCATCCACACTGCAATCATAGATCCTTTGACTGGCCCACAAGGTTATCAAGCACGTGATCTTGGCTTCAAGTTAGGTTTAAACCCAACTCAAATGAAGCAGTTCACTAAGATTTTCATGGGTCTGGCGACTATGTTCGTTGATCATGATTTCGCATTGCTTGAAATCAACCCACTGGTTATTACCACTGAAGGCAACCTACACTGCCTAGACGGTAAAATCGGTATCGACGGTAACGCACTTTATCGTCAACCAAAAATCAAAGGCATGCACGATCCATCACAGGATGATGCCCGCGAAGCTCACGCTGCTAAGTTCGAGCTGAACTACGTTGCATTAGACGGTAACGTTGGCTGTATGGTGAACGGTGCAGGTCTGGCGATGGGTACTATGGATATCGTTAACTTGCACGGTGGCAAGCCAGCGAACTTCTTAGACGTAGGCGGCGGCGCGACGAAAGAACGTGTAGCAGAAGCATTCAAAATCATTCTGTCTGACAGCAATGTGAAAGCGGTTCTGGTTAACATTTTCGGCGGTATCGTACGTTGTGACATGATCGCAGAAGGTATTATCGGCGCAGTTAAAGAAGTGGGCGTTAAAGTACCTGTTGTGGTTCGTTTAGAAGGTACTAACGCTGAACTTGGCCGTGAAGTATTAGCTAAATCAGGTCTAGATATCATTGCAGCTACCAGTCTAACTGACGCGGCTGAGCAAGTAGTTAAAGCTGCGGAGGGCAAATAATGTCTGTCTTAATCAATAAAGATACCAAGGTAATTTGCCAAGGTTTCACTGGCGGTCAAGGTACATTCCACTCACAACAAGCTATCGATTACGGTACGCAAATGGTGGGCGGTGTGTCTCCTGGTAAAGGTGGTCAAACTCACTTAGGTCTGCCAGTGTTTAACACTGTGAAAGACGCTGTGGCTGCGACTGGTGCAACTGCTTCTGTGATCTATGTACCGGCTCCTTTCTGTAAGGATGCCATTCTTGAAGCTATCGACGGTGGCATCGAGCTTATCGTTTGTATCACTGAAGGCATTCCTACACTGGACATGCTGCAAGTTAAAGTGAAGCTTGAAGAAACTGGCGTTCGCATGATCGGCCCTAACTGCCCAGGTGTGATCACCCCAGGTGAATGTAAGATTGGCATTATGCCAGGTCACATCCACTTAAAAGGCAAAGTGGGTATCGTTTCTCGTTCAGGTACTCTGACTTATGAAGCGGTTAAGCAAACAACGGATGAAGGTTTTGGCCAATCTACTTGCGTAGGTATTGGTGGTGACCCAATTCCAGGTACTAGCTTCATTGATGTACTGGAAATGTTCCAAAACGATCCACAGACTGAAGCGATCGTTATGATCGGTGAAATTGGTGGTAACGCTGAGGAAGATGCGGCGGCTTTCATTAAAGCACACGTGACTAAGCCTGTTGTGTCTTATATTGCGGGTGTAACTGCACCTGCTGGTAAGCGTATGGGCCATGCTGGCGCGATTATCGCTGGCGGTAAAGGTACTGCAGAAGACAAATTTGCTGCATTAGAAGCAGCGGGCGTGACAACTGTCCGCTCGCTTGCTGATATCGGCAAAGCGCTGCGTACTCGTACAGGTTGGTAAGCTAACCTTTCGAATATAAAAGGCGCCTAAGGCGCCTTTTTTATTGGCGGTAATTTACGCCGCTAAGCGCAGTAAATCATAGGAATGGGATTGAGCTAACACCATGAAGACTAGATATTTTTGCTTCTACGGGTTAGATTGATGCTTCTCTACTACGCGCTCGTCTGTGTCATTGGCGAGGATAATGTGAGTAGAGCCATTAACCATGAGCTAAGTGCTTATGGCTTCAGTGCTGTTCTGCAAAAAATCTTGAACTCAAATTTATTTAACACGGTTGCAGTCTATCGTTGCGAGCGTATTTGTTTTATGGGGCTTATCGCATTGGGGGAGGGTAAGCAACAGAGTCGATGTTAGCCACAGTAACGGCTTAAACATCACATTTTTTTACGAGGGAAAAACTGTGAAAACACCTAAAATCATTATTTCGGAAATTGACTTAGAAAGACTAGAGCGATTATTGGAGTCACTGCCGGCAAATGCGTTTCCGGGCAAAGCGGCATTGGAGGCTGAATTAGACAGAGCCGATATTGTGCCTGCATCACAGGTGCCCGCGAATGTGGTGACCATGAATTCAGAAGTGAAGTTTAGCGTTTCATCCAGTAATGAGACTTTCTGTTTACGTTTAGTGTATCCAAAAGACGTGAACGGCGCGGGCACGATTTCTATTTTGGCGCCAGTGGGCAGCGCATTATTAGGGCTCTCTCAAGGTGATGAAATTGAATGGCCAGGTCCGGGTGGTTCTATGGTAAAAGTGCGTATTGAAGAAATCCTGTATCAGCCTGAACGCAGTGGTGATTTCCACCGTTAAGCTTGAGGTATTGGCGTAGTGTCGTTGACGTTACGCCAGTGCACTTTAAGCGAACCATTGGTTGATTTTTAAGTGCCATTTTTGAAGGAGCAAAGATGATAACCCAAACTGAACGGTTAATTATTCGACCATTTACTGAGCAAGATTGTGAAGCGCTTTATTTGATGAACAGTAATTCTGCGATGCTGAAATACATTCCCACCGCGGCATTTACAGCTCGCGAGCAGGCGGTTGAGTTGTTTCACAAAGTGATCCAAGTCGATTATCAGCAACATGGTTTTGGTCGTTGGGCGGTAGAGCATAAAGCCGATAAGCGGGTGATTGGTTTTTGTGGTCCGAAATTTATTCCAGAATTCAGTGAAGTCGAACTGGGTTATCGTTATTTCCCTGAGTATTGGGGAACAGGAATTGGTACTGAGGCCGCATTTGCTGCATTAGCCGAATTTAAACGTTTTGGCATTGATCAGACGATTGCACTTATCTTAGCAGGGAATCTCGGTTCTGAAGGCGTGGCTAAGCGTGTGGGCATGCATTGGCGTGAGCAAAATGAGTTTATGGGCCATAAAGTGAATATCTACGCCAAGGTGTTATAGCGGTTTGCCCGTAAACATCATCCAATAAAAAAACCAGCCTTAGGCTGGTTTTTTGCTTAATTCTTTATAAACACAATGACCGACTTAGGCGTCGTTATGCTCACAGGTATCGTTGGTGCAAGTGCCGTACAAATATAAGCTGTGATTAGTCAGCTTAATATTGTGTTTCATGGCAATTTCATCTTGACGACGTTCGATGACTTCATCTGAAAACTCAATCACTTTGCCACACGATAGGCAAACTAAGTGATCATGATGATGCTGAGTCGATAGTTCGAAAACGGCTTTACCGCTCTCAAAATGATGGCGACTGACAATACCTGCATCATCAAATTGGTTTAACACACGGTAGACGGTGGCTAGACCAATTTCTTCACCGATATCGAGCAGCTTCTTGTACAAATCTTCTGCACTGATATGTTGGTTTTCAGGTCCTTGCATCAGTTCTAGGATCTTGACTCGTGGCAGGGTAATTTTCAAACCCGCTTTTTTTAGCGCTTGATTTCCATCTGTCATTGCTAATCTCTTGATTGCAGAACCAATAGGTTCATCCGTGGATAGTGTTTGCCATTATAGGTGCTCAGGTTGAAAACTTAAACCTTTGTTCTGGCTTTCTAGGGCGATATGCAGATAAATTGTGTCAATAGGCGTTAAATCACAATATTTTGCGGCAATTCAAGCATAGTTTTTGTATGGTTATACCAAGGAATAATATTCACGGCTGCCAAAGTCAGTGAGAATAATTCAAATAAATAAAATAATAAGGAATCGGCATGTACCAGCAAATTGTGGTGTTAACCGGCGCAGGGATCTCTGCTGAGTCGGGTTTACGCACCTTTCGCGATCAAGATGGTCTGTGGGAAGAGCATCATATTGAAGACGTTGCTACACCAGAAGGTTATGAGCGTGATGCTGAATTGGTAGAGCGATTTTACAATAGTCGTTGGT
Organism: Shewanella sp. SM20; assembly: GCF_025654545.1. Classification (NCBI taxonomy): domain Bacteria; kingdom Pseudomonadati; phylum Pseudomonadota; class Gammaproteobacteria; order Alteromonadales; family Shewanellaceae; genus Shewanella; species Shewanella sp. SM20. Next base: position 36,827 of record NZ_JAKKRK010000005.1, read on the forward strand.
TGCAACTGCACAGTGGCACGGTTGAACCCAATGCAGCGCATGTGGCCTTGGCAAAGTTGGAAGCGGACTTTAAAGGTCAATTACTTATCATCACACAAAATATTGATGATCTGCATGAGCGTGCGGGCTCGCGCCGCTTATTGCATATGCACGGTGAATTATCCAAAGGCCGTTGTCCGCGCTCACGTCAGACCTTTATTTTACGTGAGCCCTTTGGTGCCGATAATTGCTGTACTTGTTGTATTCCGGCTCAGCGATTACGCCCCCATGTGGTGTGGTTTGGTGAAATGCCCTTAGGGATGGATCGAATTCACGATGCGCTCGATAACTGCGACTTGTTTATTGCCATTGGCACCTCTGGCACTGTGTATCCTGCCGCTGGCTTTGTGGATACAGCTAACCATCATGGTGCTCAAACAGTAGAAGTGAATATGATGGCACCCGATAGACACAGTCAGTTTCAATATCACCTCACAGGAAAAGCGGGGGAGTTAGTGCCTCAGTTGGTTGATACCATTTTAGCGGGTCGAGTGATTGGCAGTGAGTCGAACACATGAGCGAAAAAGTTGCGATTATAATGCGTGGCTTACCGGGCAGTGGTAAGTCACATTGGGTTGAAGCTTACATTCTTTCCCTTCCTTTAGAAAAAGCCATTGGCGTGCGGCAACGTGGCGTATTTTCGACTGATAGTTTTTTCTACCATGAAGATGAATACCGTTTCGATGCCAAGAAATTACCTGAGTTTCATCAATGTAATTTGACGGGGTTTATTCAGGCACTTTCTTCAAGCGAGCCTGTGGTGATTTGTGATAATACCAATCTGTGCCACTGGGAATACATGGCCTATGAAGCGGCGGCAAAAGCCTTAGGTTATCAAGTTAGAATTGTGCTTGTGGGTGAACCAAGCAGTCTGGCTCATCAGCAGGAATGCGCGAAACGCAATCGCCACGGCGTTCCTTTGGCACAAATTCAGCGGATGGCGAAGGTATTTGAAGATTTTTAATTTCAGGTACTTACTTATGTTGAGTGTTGTGGTCTGTAGCAATCAATTTTAAGTATGGGTCCCGCAGTGTTTTCGTCCTGTCATAAGTCTGTTGTACTCTGTTTCAACGTTCTGCTTTGTCTATGTGTATGGCTCGTACATTCGCCTTGTTTATTTGACTGTGCACTTTAAGCTTGATCCCAAAGACAGTTTATCCACATAAGTCTGCGTATAATGCGCTAACTTGTGTGGCATTGAAGGGTCAATGCAAGATTGCTGCTGGCTTGATCGAGACCATTGAGCACAAGCGGACGTTTATCAGAGGAAAGAGCCATGCTCATTAAAATTTTACTAACAGTCTTAGTCATTGCTGGCGCTTGGTTTTTACTGGTGAAACGCAAGCGTCAGATTGAACCTCTGGCAGTTAATCTCAGTTCAAAGCGTTTTAGTGAACCGCTGTGGCGCCGATACCTGTTGACGGGTGTGTTTGTGGTGATTGGATTTAGCCTGCTGAGTTACAGTGTTTGGTATTGGCGCGATCAGCATAGAATTGTCACTGTGAGAATTGTGTCACCGAATGCCGACAATAACGGCGAGTATCGTGTGCGAAAAGGGGATATCTCAGACTCGAAAATGGTCACTATCGATGGCATCCATATTCGCTTTTCGACCCAAGAACGGTTGGCAATTATCGAAACCGACTAAGGCATATTTATTTTACTAAATAACCTTGCACGCCTTTTCATTACCAACTTATGCGGTAAACTAGCGACAATTTTTTAGCCTGCACTTAAGTGGAATCGTTAACTTAAGTTTTTTTTCAGGAGGACAAATGATTACTGCTTATGTCTATGATAATCGTCACCTTACTGTGACAGAGCTCGGCATACTGGACAGTATTCCCGCATCGACCATTTGGTTAGATCTGTATAAACCCGATGATGAGGAGCGAGAGTGGTTAAGTCATTTTTCTGTTGAAGAAGTGCCTGACGAAGAAGATATCAATGAAATTGAGGCCTCGGCACGTTTTTATCAAAACAGTGACGGCTTGCATATTAATTCGTTATTCCCACAGCGTGTCGGCCAAGATGTGCGCGGCGTTAACGTTTCCTTCAACCTTCGTAGCAATTTTTTACTGACAATTCGTGAAGAAGACGTAGGTCTTATCCGTTTACTGCGTAACTATTTGCGTTTAGGGCGGTTAGAAGTATCGACACCGCAGGAATTGTTTCTCGAATTATTTAATCTGAAAGTGGATTATCTATCTGACTTAATTGAAGACGTTTACACTGTACTTGAAAATGTCGGTGAGCAAGTGTTTGATAACGATGAACTTGACGATGTATTTAAGCTCATCACTCTGCAAGAAGACTCTAATGGTAAAATCCGATTAAGTTTGCTCGATACACAGCGTTCACTGCGTTATATGCAGCGTTATTATCGTGGCCAGTTATCCGATGAACATTTAAAGGACTTGCGGGAAATGTTGTCGGATATCGAGTCGCTGATGCCCCACAGTCAGTTTATTTTCGATAAGTTAAACTTTCTGCTCGATGCGGCTATGGGGTTCAGTGGTCTGCAGCAGAACAAAATCATCAAAATCTTCTCGGTTGCCGCTGTGGTATTTCTACCACCGACCTTGATTGCCAGTAGTTATGGGATGAACTTTGCCAGCATGCCTGAGCTTGAGTGGCAATACGGTTACCCTATGGCGATTGTGATGATGTTAGCCAGTGCCGCAGGTACTTACTTCTTCTTTAAACGTAAGCATTGGTTATAAGTCTGGCGCTAGCTGTGTTGATTTCTCGAATTAAAAATAAGGGTCGAATGCAATATTCGACCCTTATTGTTATCACTTTTATTTAATCATGTTCATTCAATGACTTTTATTCAATGAGTGAGACTCGATGACTTTGCTTAAATGAGTGCAGCTCGTTAGACATAATCGTTAAGCCAGTTTCTTAATCAACTACTTACGACTATCGCCGCCAAAGTAGTAACTCACTCGCTCGCGCGGATTTAGATACTCGTGGACTTTTTCAGGAAGCGCCGCAGGTGGTAAGCAGCGCACTATGCTGATCCCTTCAATTTCCAGATCAACGATAGGCGCCTGATCTTTGGGCACTAAGGCATCGTAAACTAATATTTTTGGACATAGCAGTTTAGTTAAGTTAACCGACATCACCATGGCATATTGACCGCTGGATAATTCCACCACACTGCCGGGGGGGTAAATGCCCAGCATCTTGATCATCTTGCCAATATACTCTTGATTTAGCTTAGTTTTGTATTGCTTATACAAATGCCCCAGTGCGGCGTAGGGCATTCTGGCTTTGCCCTGTTGGCTTGGGTAACACAAGGAGTCATATTCGTTCACTACCGCAATCAGTTGCGATACCTTATCGAGAGCCTCTTCCTTTAGGCCTTTGGGATAACCACTGCCATCGAGAAACTCGTGGTGATTGGTGATTGCAGGTAAGGCTGCTTGGGGAAAATTATCGGCTAATTTGAGCAGTTCAATCCCAAGTAATGGATGCTGTTTGATAAAATTAAGCTCTGGTGCTGACCAAGGTGTCGATTTTTTTAGAATTTGTGGTGGGATTTTTAATTTACCCACGTCGTGGAACAGGGCACTGAGACCGACCGTTTCGATTTCACTTCTATCCCATTCCATTTCTTTGGCGATCAGCATAGAGAGGATAGCAACATTCAAGGAGTGGTAGTAAATGCTTTCATCCTGCTTAGCATCACTCATTAAATGCAGCACTAAGTTATCTGAGTTGAGCAGCTGTTCGACTATGGTGTGGACCAAATCTTTGGCGTCATCGACCGCATTTAAGGGGCGATTACGTAGCTTAGAGATGAGGCTGCGCATCATGGCTACTGAGCGGGTAAAATTTTGCTCAGTTTTATTAATGTCACGGCGTAATTTTTTTTGCACTTCGATTTGCTCAGCCTTGTATTGATCCATGTCGTTTTTAAGCACATTGATTTCAGCACTTGGCGGCAATTTGATAGGGTTGACCGCATCAGCATGTATCGGGGCGACGTCGCTGCGTTCTAAATCGACGATGACATGTTCGATGCCCAGATTTTTAATCAACTCGATTTGCGCAGCTTGTTTAATATGAAAGCTACTGAATAAAAAGGGATGATCTTTCCAAGCCACGGGCAAACGCACAAAGTTGCCGACTTGAAGTTGATGGACTGAAACTTTACAGCTTTTTTTCATATTCTTGTTATCGTGAAGCGTTGTGGGTTATTTTATCTCAATGATGCTGCTTTACAATTACTTAACTAACATGTCAGCATAGTAAGCCTAGAAAGTAGCCACTCCATTGAGGAAGTATGGACTTTATTGAAGTATACCCTAATGCGTTGCCGAATGACTTGTGTGACCGTCTCATTCTGGCATTTGAGCAACATGCTGGCGTTGTTGATGGACACACGGGCAATGGCGTCGATTTGGAGAAGAAGATCAGCCGCGATTTGACCTTAGATAGTTTCGTCGACCTGCAGCCCATCAGAAACGAACTCTTAGGTTATACCTTAAAGGGCGCGGTAGATTATTTTACAAAGTATTCAATGGCATTAATGGGTGCGGTTGCTGTGTCAGTGAGTGATGAGCAGGGCCAACCAGTGACGCTAACTCCGACTAATTTTGCGACGCTGGGTGCGCCTAGGGCCGATGGCTTAGTGAAGTATTTGTATCGCAGTGGCAGTATTAATATTCAAAAGTATCAGCAAAATAAAGGCGGTTATCCCCATTGGCATTCGGAGCAATTCCCGCAGAATGGCCACAATGAAGCTCTGCATCGCGTCGTGCTCTATATGTTTTATTTAAATGATGTGGAAGAGGGCGGCGAAACCGAATTTTATTATCAACAGCGTAAAATCTCCCCCAAAAAAGGCACTATGGTGATAGCGCCTGCGGGATTTACTCATTCACATCGGGGAAATAAACCTGTGAGTGGTGACAAATATATTGCCACTTCTTGGATCATGTTTAATCGAGCCGAACAGTTATATGCGGTGATAGCATGATAATATCCCAGTTTCTTACACTGGGATACGGATCCTAAAGAGCGCCCCTTCTAAGCGACTTTCTTCAATTTTTAAGCTGCCACCGTAGCTGTGAACGATTTCATCACAGACAGCTAATCCGATCCCTTGCCCTGGGGACTGGGTATCGGCACGCACGCCACGTTGGATAATCTTCTGTCTTAAGCTTTCTTCAACACCAGGGCCATCATCTTCGACAATAAGTTCAAACTCACCTTGTGAGTTAATTTTAGCCGATACATGCACTTGGCTGATACACAGGCGGAAAGCATTTTCCATAAGGTTGCCACACAGCTCCATTAAGTCACCCTTGTTGCCGGGGAACATCAAAGAGGGGGATATGTTGGCCGAGAACTGAACTTGTTTTTCTCGATAAATTTTAAACAACATTTGTGCTAATTGATCGACTAAGGGCGCAATAACAGTTTGTTCTTGCTTCAGGCCTTGGCGACCCAACATAGCCCGTTTTAATTGGTATTTGACCAGCTGATCCATCTGGCTGACTTGTTCCATGATCTTTTCGCTCGCCGATTGTTTACTCAAACTGGCGTCATCTGTAATGGCATGCACGGCGGCTAAGCGGGTTTTAAGACTGTGTGCCAAGTCATTCATAGCATTTTGATAGCGCTGTTGTTGGGCACTCGATTGTTGCAACATCTGGTTGAGTGCTTGCGTTACGCCTTCAAGTTCAACAGGATAGCCCTCAGAAAGTGATTTACTCTTACCTTGGTTAATTGATTGCAGTTCATTTTGCATCCGTACCAAGGGACGCATGCCCCAATAGGCGGCGCTGACCAATAGAATTAAGGCTAAGGCCAATACCATGGCTAAACGAATATAAGTACGTTTACTGAATTTACTGTATTCCTGCTCCAGTTTGGCGGCATCTTTCATGACGAGGAGGTTGTAATGCACACTGGCAATTTCTACCGCGAGCAAATAGACGAAATATCCTCTGTCGTCAGCCATGGTGAGGTAGTAGGGCGGGGAGTCGTTACGGATTTCGTTAAAACGCTCACAGGTATCAAATAAGCCACGATCTACTGCGAGGGATGAGGTCCAAACCTGCTTAAATTTGTCATCGCAGCTCGCTATTACATAACGCTCTTGTTTATTATTTTCTTCCAGCCAAGCACTGGTATCGGGGATAAGATCGTGCTCCCGTAATTCGGCGGCGACTTGGGGGATTTCAGCAATGAGTTGGGCAGTTTCTTCGTTATAACTATTTTGCGCATGCAGAATATTAACCATCCATGCGAGACCAAAACCCACTAAGGTAATAATTGATAGTGAGGTGAGAAACATCCGTGTCAGCAGACGTTTCTTGAATTTTAATCTTAATTGCATGGCAGGTTAAATTTATATCCTTGGCCGCGGATGGTCACTATGGGGTTATCTATACCATCGCGGGTCAGTTTTTTACGCAGGCGGCTGACCATGACTTCAATCGTATTGGGATCGCCTTCCTTATCACCATAAATCACATCGAGTAAACGTTGCTTGGCGACAACCTCATGACAATGGCGCATCAAATATTCGAGGATTAAATATTCAAAGGCAGTGACTTCCATGACTTCGTCACCCAGAGTGACTTGTTTGGCGGCGAGATCGAGTTTCAATTCTCCACTGCAAATCACGGGTTTAACAAAACCTGCGCTACGGCGCACTAAGGCATCAAGCCTTGCAACAAGCTCTTCTTTTTGAAAGGGTTTCACTAAGTAGTCATCGGCTCCGGCGTTTAGGCCTTCAACTTTATCCTGCCAATTAACTCGTGCCGTGAGAATTAATATTGGTGCTTTAAGACCCGCTTCACGGAGCTGTTGAATTAAGCTAATACCATCTTGATCGGGTAGCCCTAAATCGACAATGGCGACATCGATGGGATAATTAGTGGCTTGATAAAAACCTTCTTTGGCAGTCAGTGCCACTTGAACTTGATTGCCGAGATCGCTTAATTGCACTTTTAAGTGGTGGGATAAAATAGGATCGTCTTCAACAACCAAAATTCTCATAATATAATGCCTTAAAGTGTATGAGCTAAGCTTTAGCAAACTAGTCTACGCAAAATCACACTGATAACCAAATAGAGGATCAGCATATCTTAGTTGAACTTAACCTTTGCTGACCGAGTTGAGCTTGTGGTCAAAATAAGTACTAATTAATTGTTGAATAAGAAGGTTTTGCCGTTAAAGTGTTAGCGTATCGGGGAATTTCCCCAAGGCGATTTTTGTTTTCTGATCCGCAAAATGCCGTTGCCACACATAATCGCGCCTAAGGTAAATAACATCACCGCCATCATGATAAAAGACAATCTCAACCAAGGCATTTCTTGCGCTAATCGCAGATGTACCGCTTCGATGGTTGTGACGCCCCAGACAGCAAAGACACTTATAAATAATAAAATTTGTAATAAACGAAGTAAGTAAACTGAGTTAAAAAATAAGACCAAAGGCGCAAGTGCAAAAGGAATGGCAAAGTTAATTTGTTCGTAACGTACGAAGTGGGCACTCAATAGCCAGCATGCAATCAGGATCCAAAGACTTCTCCACCACATTTATACCCCCTCCCATTAAACGTATTAAAATAGTAAACATAATGTATCTAAAAACAAACTTCCGTACTATTGGCGCGTTCACATTTTGCTAACAATAGATATGTTAACTGTATTGCGTTCAAACAAAAACGCCCAACACTGAAGCTGGGCGTCATTTTGGTCTTTGTGAGGTTTAGTTCGATTTATCTAAATGATGAACTTGTTCATCAAAACTTCTAGCAACTTTACCCGCTTGAGTGTTGTTAAACACTTGCTCGTTAAATTCGCCCTCTGATTTAGCAATAATTACAGTTGCTACGCAATCACCAGTGACGTTTACAGCAGTACGTACCATGTCGAGTAAGCGATCGACACCGATAATCAGGGCAATCCCTTCCACTGGTAAGCCAACTTGATTTAACACCATGGCCAGCATGATAAGTCCGACACCTGGAACACCCGCTGTACCAATTGATGCTAACGTGGCAGTCACAACAACAACGGCATAATCGGTTAGTGAGAGCTCAATGCCAAAAACCTGCGCAATAAACACAGTGGCAACGCCTTGCATGATTGCTGTGCCATCCATGTTAATCGTAGCGCCTAACGGTAGCGTAAAAGCGGCGATTTTATTATCGACACCTAATCTATGTTCAGACGCTTCTATGGTAATGGGTAAAGTGGCATTTGAACTGGCGGTTGAAAAAGCAAACAACTGCACATCACGCATTTTACGAATAAATATTAAGGGATTGAGGCCTGAGAAAAGTTTTAGAAGTGTAGGGTAAACAACAAACGCATGGATCAGTAATACACCTAAGACCACGAAGAAATATTTAACCACACTACCAAAGGTCTCTAAACCGAGTGTTAATGCAAGTTTTGCCATCAGCGCAAATACACCATAGGGCGCGAGTTGCATTATCAGTGTCACGACACGCATGATGACTTCATTTAAATCTTCAAACAACGCCGCAATACGTTTACCTCTCTCACCAATATGGGCAATAGCAAAGCCAAAAATCACCGCAAAAATAATAATTTGCAGCATATTACCTTCGCTCAATGCCTGCATCGGATTAGTGGGCACTATGTTTATCAGCACATCAGCAAGACTTGGGGCTTCTTTTGCGACGTACTCCATTTTTTCTGACGCCAGTGAGGCGTTTCCAGGATGTATAAGGACTGCGCTGACAATCGCAATCACTAAGGCAATGGCGGTTGTGAATAAATAGAAGGCGAGGGTTTTCCCCCCTAAGCGGCCTAATTTTGAAGGTTCACTCAGTGAGCAAGTTCCGCAAACTAATGAAATAAAGACTAAAGGAACGACTAACATTTTTAAGCTGGAGATGAAGATAGTACCGATAACATGCAAGAAACCTTCGGTAATATAATCTTTTACTATATCGCTTTCTGGAAAGGCATTGCGGAGAAAGAGGCCTAAAGCAATACCTGTTCCCATACCGATCAGAATTTTACTTGTAAGGCCGAGTTTATTTTTTATAGAAATTGCCATAGAGAGTCCTGTGTGTTTTTTATACATTCTATTTTTTGGCGCTCACAAGACTAGCAAGAAAATCGTGAAGATGAAATGACAATTAATGTTAAAGTATTTATCAGATTTGCGAAATAAAATAAGATAGTTATGGGAAAGTTGCGTGAAAATTGTGTAATGTTAGCCTATAAGTAATAAGCGTCTCGCTTAGGTATTATCATCAGAGTAACAGGGAGCCTGACAATGAAGTCAGCGTATAAGGTTTTTCTCGCAGGATTGTGTTCGCTTTTATTATTAGCATGTGGTGGTGGAGGCAGTATCTCTGATGATGGTTCCGGTACTCCGCCGACGCCAAGTGTCGTCACTGTCACTCTGAGTATTACTAATACGGATATTTCTGCTTTAGCACCTGCCACAGTATCAGCTAACGTTGTTGATTCGAAACTCGGTTCCTTGGCTGGTGAATTAGTTACTTTTACTCTGAGTAATTCTAATATTGGGTCTTTTGATCCTAGTACGGCAACGGCATTAACGAATACCGAAGGTGTTGCTACTATTGTTTTAAATACAGCAACTATTGCGGGTGCAGGTACTGTCACTGGCAAAGTTGATACTGGGGAGTCTGGGAAAATCGGTTTTGTGATGAAAGGTGATGGCGGTGAAGCGGGTGGCGGTGCACAAGTTAATTTAGCCTTAACTGATATTACAGGTTTACCTATTCAAACTATCACATCCTTAAATCCAGGTAAGTTAACTGCTACTATCACCGGCATTAATAAACCCACGATAGTGACCTTTGACAATGATATTGGGGACCTTCCTATCAAAACTGCTGTAACAAATAGTCAGGGAAAGGCTAGTGTTGATATTTATGCTGGTAATACGTTAGGTGCAGGAACTATCGTTGCCTCTTTAGCTAGTGGTGAAAAAGGTAATACAGTAGTGGTGGTTGGTGCTACAAATGTAGTCATGGGTAGTGGAAGTCCTTTTGTTGCTGGTAAAGCAAGTGTTAGTTCAAGTGATTTAACTGCAGGTGGCACCGCGACTATTTCTGTCGTTATCCAGGACGATCAAGGTAAGCCTTTTACCCAACCTGTGGATGTTAAGTTTTCATCGGCCTGTTCAACTAAATCATCACCAGAAGCCATAATAAGTTCACCCGTACCCTCTGTGAATGGCGTAGCTACAACGACTTACCTTGCAAAGGGCTGCGTTGGAGATGATCCTATTAATGTTACTGCTAACGCAGGTGGATTAAATCTTTCAGCTACGGGCACTATTAAAGTACTTCCTGCTAACGTGGGAAGCATTATATTTATGTCTGCGACACCGCAAAATATCGCCATTTTAGGTACAGGTGGCTCAGAATCTTCTGAAGTTAAATTTAAGGTACTTGACACAAATAGTAATCCGGTAAGTAACCAGTTAGTTAACTTTAGTTTGAACACTACGACGGGAGGCATAGTGCTTGACCCATCAAGTGCAACGACTAACAATCAAGGCATTGTTCAGACAGTTGTAAGAACAGGGACTGTTGCTACTTCGGTAAGAGTAACAGGCACTATTGCTGGCTCTTCGCCAGTTATTTCAAGTCAATCAAGTCAGCTCATCATCTCGACAGGGATACCCGATCAAGACAGTTTTTCACTTTCTGCAACAGTACTCAATGCTGAAGGTTGGAACGTTGATGGCACCAAAGTGACCGTTACTGCACGCCTAGCCGATGCATTCAATAACCCTGTTCCAGATGGCACAACAGTATCTTTTACCACTGAAGGTGGCTCTATTGAAGATGCTTGTCAGACTGTTAAAGGTACATGTAGTGTTGTTTGGACGAGTCAGTTAACTAGGCCTGAAGGGCAGTCTCTTATTGACGCAACAGGCGCATTAATTCGCAATCCTATTGCGATACTTGCGCCTAATTTAGGTAATTATTATGGCCAGAAATATGGTGGTCGAGCAACTATTACTGCAACTGCGATTGGCGAAGAATCCTTCCCAGATCTTAATGGCAATGGTCGCTTTGATTCTTCTGAAGCAACAGCATTTTTAACTCAAAAGGATGTAAGTGGTAAGCCATTTGATTTGGATGATGCTTTCAATGATTATAATGAAGATGGCATTTTTAATCCTCAGCAAGCGGGTGGACAAATTGGTGGGGAATTAGAAGAGTTAATTGATTTTAATTCTAATGGTGTTTTTGATATAAAAGATAGTAAATATAACGGTGTACTCTGCTCTGAGCCTGCACATGCTGCTTGTGCTGATGGTATTACAGATTCAAAATCACTATATGTGAGAGGCAGTTTAGTGATTGTCATGTCAGGAAGTACTGCTTATGCGACTCCGATTGCTGATGTGCTTATCGACGATAGTTACAGCATCAGCAAAGACCAACGTATTGACTTAATAGGTAAAGATGCCGCTACTGTTTATTTCACTATATCTGACTTACATAACCAACAAATGCCTGCTGGTAGTATTGTTAGATTTAAAGCAAGCGCAGGTTCTGTTGCTAGTAGTGCTCAATATATTTGGCCAAGTAGTAACTATAACGCGGGACGTGAGTTTAGTGTGACACTGAAAGGTGAAGAGCAACCTAATGCAGGTACTCTTATTGTTGAGGTTGAAACCCCTAATGGGTCAGTGACTCAGGTTCTATCTATTCCGATTAGAATCAGCTAGTTTTAAGGACCTTATTCAAATAAAAAGAGCATCTAAGGTGCTCTTTTTCTATTGTAGGTCTGTCGAATTTTATAATGATGTAGTTCCAGCGTTAGGAATAATTCCTAACGCTGGAACTGATACACGCTACCTAGTTTCATGATCTGTGTCAGTTCATCTAGAGCTGTTCGAGATTCGATGATTAGCTGAGGGTCTGCAAGATCTTGGGTGGTTAATCTGTCTCGATAATGTTTGTCTACCCAAAGGTTTAAACGAGTAAATAAAGCATCATTCATCAGAGTGTGTTGATTTACCGCTGCGACTTCCACTTCATTCATGGCGACACGTAAACGAAGACAAGCAGGACCGCCACCGTTTTGCATGCTTTGTTTTACGTCGAAATAAAGCACTTGCTTAATCGGCGTGTTTAACGTGAGTAATTCGTTCAAATAGGCAAATACCGCGGGATTTTCTTGGCAATCTGTTGGGGCAATAATCGCCATTTCACCGGATGGCAACGTAATAATTTGAGTATTGAATAAATAGCTTTTGACTGCGTCGTTAATTGCTACTTTCGCGGTTGGCACTTCAATGAAATACAGCTCAGTGTCGAGTTTACGTTTAATTTCATCGATCTTATTCTGGGTATTTAAGAAGGCTTGTTCGTGGTAGAACAGGACATTTTGATTACCTACTGCGATAACATCGTTATGGAATACACCTTGATCAATCACATCAGGATTCTGTTGGATGAAGACGCAATTATCGTCTTCCAGCTGATGTAAGCGTGCGACTGCCATCGACGCTTCTAAGGTTTGTCTTGCTGGATATTTTTGCGGTTTAGGTGCATTGGGATTAGTGGCTTCTTGTCCATAAACAAACAGCTCAACACCAGCATGGCCGTATTCATTGCAGAGACGAGTGTGGTTTGCGGCACCTTCATCACCGAAGCTATTATGCTCAGGTAAGTGACTATGGTGATGAAAATAGTGGGGATCACTGAAAGTTGCTGTTAATATGCGCCCCGTTGTCAAAGGCTCGATGCTGCGATGCAGTTTGTCGACTAAATTTGCTGGGGTGAAATGCAGTTTGCCGTCACGTGTATCTGCACTTGGTGAGACGGTAGCGGCATTGGCTGTCCACATACTGGAAGCACTGCAACAGGCATTAAGTAACATAGGCGCTTCTTTTGCCGCTTGTTTTAATACATTAGCATCAGAGCCGGAAAATCCAATTCGGCGCAATGTATAGAGATCTGGGCGCTCTTGAGGAGCTAATATTCCTTGAACCATGCCCATATCGGCTAGTGCTTTGGCTTTTTGGAGTCCTTGTTTTGCTGCAGCTTTGGGGTTGGAAACTAAGGCGGCATTGCTAAGTGAGGCTACATTGCCAAAAGACAACCCTGCGTAATTGTGTGTTGGTCCAACGAGTCCATCAAAATTCGCTTCAAAGTGCTTCATTGCTTATCCTTGTGATAGGGAAAGTTATTATTTGTTCATATGGTCCCTGAGGGAACCCAGTATACTGAAGCTTTTCGAGTGCACAAGCGGACGGTTTTGTGCTCAAAGCGACTTTTTCACGATAAATGCATAACTATTTCTTGCTTGCTGGCAAATAATGAAATATTAGTTTTTAATTACGCATATTATATTTTGACATTTTTTCAACTTTGATTAAAAAGTGACTCGCTGGTACATATAAAAGAGGGATTAACTTGAAACTATCAGTACAACCCTCTATATATGGTGCCAATTTCCACCTTCTTGAGATTTTTTGGCGCAAATTAAACTATGGGTAAATCGCTAGTTATTGTCGAATCACCGGCCAAAGCTAAGACTATTAATAAATATCTTGGCAAAGAATTCATCGTTAAATCGAGCGTAGGTCACATCCGTGATCTGCCGACATCATCGACTTCAGAAGGCAATGAAAAGGTTAAATCCGCTGCCGAAGTTAAGAAGATGTCGCCAGAAGAAAAAGCTCAATATAAAAAGGTGAAAGATCAGCAAGCGCTAGTGTCTCGTATGGGCGTAAACCCTGAAAAGGGCTGGGCGGCTAAGTACCAAATTTTGCCGGGTAAAGAAAAAGTCGTTAAAGAGTTACAGGCACTTGCCGATTCTGCTGACCAAATCTATCTCGCAACCGACTTAGACCGTGAGGGAGAAGCTATCGCCTGGCATTTGCAAGAGGTGATTGGTGGTGATCCTTCACGGTATCAACGTGTTGTTTTCAACGAAATTACTAAGTCTGCGATTCAAGATGCTTTTAGTAAACCGTCGACACTCGACACTAACATGGTTAATGCCCAACAAGCGCGCCGCTTCTTAGACAGAGTTGTCGGTTTTATGGTGTCGCCTCTGCTGTGGAAAAAAGTCGCTCGTGGTTTATCCGCTGGGCGAGTGCAGTCGGTTGCCGTGCGTTTAGTGGTCGAACGCGAAAGCGAAATCAAAGCCTTTGTGCCTGAAGAATTTTGGGATGTACACGCAGAGCTCAATACGCCCGCTCAAGAAGCTTTGCGGATGGAAGTGGTTAAGCATCTAGATGCTGCCTTTAATCCTATCAATGAACAGCAAGCGATGGCTGCGGTTCAAGCATTATCTGCGGCAAGTTTTACTGTGCTGGCCCGCGAAGATAAAGCGACTCAAAGTAAACCATCGGCTCCTTTTATTACGTCGACACTGCAACAGGCCGCGAGTACACGTTTAGGTTTTGGTGTAAAGAAGACCATGATGATGGCGCAGCGACTTTACGAAGCTGGTCATATCACTTATATGCGTACCGACTCGACCAATTTGAGTCAAGAAGCCGTTGAAAACTTGCGCGATATGATTGCCAAAGAATTTGGTGATAAGTATCTACCCGCCGAACCGATTCGATACGGATCAAAAGAAGGCGCACAAGAAGCTCACGAAGCGATTCGTCCATCGAACGTTCAAGTGCAAGCAGCGACCTTATCTGACATGGAACGTGACGCTCAGCGCTTATATGAGCTTATTTGGCGCCAGTTTGTCTCATGTCAAATGACACCTGCACAATATGATGCCACTAAGTTGACCGTGAAAGCGGGTGACTATGAGCTCAAGGCTACTGGACGTACTTTACGTTTTGATGGTTGGACTCGCGTGCAAACAGCACTCAAGAAGAAAAACGAAGAAGACAATACGTTGCCATTTGTGGCACAAGGCGATGTATTAGCATTAAAAGAATTGCAGCCTAAACAACATTTTACTAAGCCGCCAGCACGATACAGCGAAGCTTCTTTAGTAAAAGAATTAGAAAAACGCGGCATTGGCCGCCCATCAACCTACGCAACCATCATTTCAACGATTCAAGATCGTGGTTATGTAAAAGTCGAAAATCGTCGTTTCTATGCCGAAAAAATGGGTGAAATTGTCAGCGAACGATTGGTGAGCAGTTTTGCTGATTTGATGAGCTATGACTTTACCGCCAGCATGGAGCAAACATTAGATGATGTGGCTCGGGGCGAGTTAGACTGGAAAAAAGTACTTGATGGTTTCTATGCTGACTTTACTAAGCAATTAGAAAAAGCAGAGCTGGATCCTGAAGAAGGTGGTATGCGTCTTAACCAAATGGTGATGACGGATATCAAGTGCCCAACTTGTGGTCGTCCTATGGGGATCCGCACTGGAACGACAGGTGTTTTCCTTGGTTGCTCTGGTTATGAATTACCCCCTAAAGAACGCTGTAAAACGACGATGAACCTCACGCCCGGCGTTGAGGCGATTAGCGAAAACAGTGAAGATGCCGAAACAGATGCACTGCGTGCGAAGCACCGTTGTAGTATTTGCGGCACGGCAATGGACAGTTACCTGATCGATGAGAAGCGTAAGTTACACGTCTGCGGTAACAATCCAATCTGTGAAGGCTATGAAGTCGAAGAAGGTCAATTCAAGATCAAAGGCTATGAAGGTCCACTGATTGAGTGTGATCGCTGTGGTCACGATATGGAACTGAAAAATGGTCGTTTTGGTAAGTACTTTGGCTGTACCAATGAGGAATGTAAAAATACTCGTAAACTGTTGAAAAATGGTGAGGCGGCGCCGCCAAAAGAAGATCCAATTTATTTACCCGAACTGAAATGCAGTAAATCGGATGCCCATTTCGTATTACGTGATGGTGCTGCGGGTATCTTCTTAGCGGCCAGTACTTTCCCTAAATCACGTGAAACCCGTGCGCCTCTGGTTGAGGAACTGGTTCAATACCGTGAGCTGCTATGGCCTAAGTATCAGTATTTAGCGGATGCGCCAGTCACTGATGATGAAGGCAATAAGGCTGCGGTGAAGTTTAGCCGTAAGACGAAAGAGCAATACGTTGCGACTGAAGTCGATGGTAAAGCCACGGGTTGGTCTGCGCATTACGTCAATGGTAAGTGGGTGAGTGAATCTACCAAGAAGGCCAAGAAAGGCGCATAGCGACGGATTAAGCTAGCTTAACGCTAAGAGAACAACAAAAAGCCAAGTCATATTTGACTTGGCTTTTTGTTTGCATTTTTTCGATATTAATTTGTTGCTATAGATAATAATTCAAACATGTTGAGTACTTTACACGCAATGACGCGGTAGCATGAGTGGCAAATGTGTCGCTAATTCAACTTAACGGTAAGCAAATAGAGACTGATCACCATTTCTTTTTAGGTTGAAACAGCATATCGATATCATCTTCTTCATTTTTAGGTCTAGGTGCACTGGGCTCAGATTGTTTCTGTGCACCCATAATTTCATCAAGTAATTGTTTAGCCTCATCGACTTTACGCCCAATGAAGGGATCATTAGGCGTTTGTGCCTTAATGGCGTGTAATGTTGATAGGGCTTTGGTTACCATTTGTTTTGATGAGCCATATTGCTTCATAAAGCTGGCCGCGCGGGCACGAGAAAGCATAGAATCGACATTAATTCTGAGCTGTAAACTGTCGATGCGGCTTTCTTCTTGAGCAAAAATGCTCGGATCAACTTTACCTTTATTATGCTCTGCTCTGAGTATCGCCTTTAATTTTTTTAAGGTTTGAACAAGCGCTAAAATTTGCTTGTCATTATCGGGTAGTCTGAAATTCTCAATTGGAGGAGTTTGAGGTTGGCCAGACTGTAAGCTTGTTATTTGATTATTGATATCGGCTAAGCGGCGTTGGTAGTCTGACTGTTGTTGGCCATTACTGATCGCTGTTGCAGACTGCAAGGCATCTTGTACACGCCGGTACAAAACCAACACTATATTCGTGCTACAAGGCATCATTCCTGTGTTTGATAACACAGTTTCAGTTTCATCGATAATTGCTCTTTGACGGGCAAATTCAATGCGACGCTCAGCCTCTACACGTTCTTTTTGTTGCTGTAATACGTTAATTCCGATAACAAGCAGTAAAAGCGCACCGATGAGGATCAGAACCAAGGTGAATGACATAGATGTTCCATTATTTATCCAATTGAGCTAATGCTACAATAAATCAATAAACTAGCATAGTTATCTTAGCCTAGGTTATCATTTCTGTCGTATGAATCTGTAGACTTGTGCTCTATATTCCTATTTGCTTTAATTTTTACTATATACTATAACGATTGATTATAGCTGAGAGTGCTTTGAGGGCTCAGTTGTTAATGGCATTTTGCGTGTTTGAGACAAGGAAATAAGATGAAACTGCAACAACTCAGGTATATTGCTGAGGTCGTAAAACATAACCTCAATGTATCGGCGACAGCTGAAAACTTGTATACCTCTCAACCCGGGATCAGTAAACAAGTTCGTATGCTTGAAGATGAGTTGGGGATCCAAATATTTGGCCGTAGCGGTAAGCATTTAACCCATGTCACACCTGCGGGTTTGCAAGTGATCAGCATTGCCAATGATATTTTAGGTAAAGTTGAAAGTATCAAAAAAGTGTCTGAAGAATATACTAAGCCAGATCAAGGTGAGTTAAATATTTCCACAACAGATACTCAGGCACGCTATGCATTACCGACGATAATTCGTCAGTTTATTGATCGCTATCCTAAAGTGAACTTGCATATGCACCAAGGGACACCGTCGCAGATCAGCGAACAGGCAGCTCGCGGTGATGCAGATTTTGCTATTGCGACCGAAGCAATGCATTTATATTCAGATCTGATCATGTTGCCTTGTTACCACTGGAACCGCTCTATCGTTGTGCCAAAAGACCATCCTCTTGCGACCCGCAATCAAGGCAGCTTGATTAGTATCGAAGATTTAGCCCGTTTCCCCTTAGTGACCTATGTCTTTGGTTTTGACCGTGCTTCTGAAATTGAGAAAGCGTTCAATCGGGCCAATTTAGAGCCGCGTGTTGTCTTTAGTGCGACCAGTGCCGACGTGCTTAAAACCTATGTTCGTTTAGGATTAGGCGTGGGCGTCATCGCGTCTATGGCCATTGATCCAAATGTTGATAAAGATTTAGTCGCTATTGATGCTGGCCATTTGTTTGCCCACAGTACAACTAAAATTGGTTTTAGGAAGGGCAGTTTCTTGCGCAGTTATATGTATGATTTTATTCAGCACTTTGCGCCGCATTTAACCCGTGATGTGGTGGAGAAAGCCGTAGCATTACGGGATCAACAGCTCATAGATGAAATGTTTGCCGATAAAAATCTGCCAATGCGTTAACTTGGATGATTTACAAACATAAAAATGTCGCTAATAAAAGCGGCATTTTTATGGGTTTAGCGATTAAGATAAATCGACTTTATCCATCTCGAGTTGCGCAAGGGCAATAACTGCTTGAGTGCGGTTACGAACACCAAGTTTTCTAAATATGGCGGTAGCGTGCGCCTTGATGGTCGCCTCAGATACGCCAAGATCGTAGGCTATTTGTTTATTTAATAAACCTTCGGCAAACATCTGCAACACTTTATATTGTTGCGGCGTGAGATCGGATAACTTGTTGGCCATTTTATCAATGGCATCGTCATTGATAGCAATAATCTCAGTGCCTTTAGGCAACCAAATATCACCGAATAACACCGCACTTAGCGCCTCTTTTAGGGTTTCCATTGAAGCTGATTTAGGGATAAAACCACTGCTGCCATAATGAATCGCACGGCTAATGGTATTGATATCCTCGTGGGCTGAAATCACCACAACGGGTAACTCAGGATAATGTGAGCGTAGGTGGATAAGTGTGGAGTAGCCGTGGGACCCCGGCATCTGCAGATCTAACAGTACAAGATCGTAATCGACGCTTCGAACATCCAATACAGATTGCAGTGCGTCAGCACTGTCTGCTTCAAACCACTGTGCATGTTCGAAAGCGCTGGTCAGCGCTTGACGTAGTGCATTTCTGAACAATGGATGATCGTCTGCGATAATAATATTTAAGTTTTCTAGCTTCATGGCTTTTATGATTATGTTCGGTGCGCGTGAAGATTGAACTCAATGTAACAGAAAAGTAATCAAGGATCCTATTGCTTTATTCAGGAATAAGGACAAAATTTTGATATGTTTCTGGTTGTTAGACTTTGGTCGGTGTTTTACAAGGAAAAAGATGGACCGTATAGTTTCAATTGAAAGCCCGAAAGTACGGGCTAACCTATACTTTAAAATCGTCTAAAAACTACCCATATGTCCACACTTTTGTGGGATTTCGTTGTTCGTCAACCGCAACAAAGGTGAACACACCACGTATAGCATGCTCTCGATGGTCTTGATACATGTCTTCTACATAGATGTTGACTTCAACTTTTAATGACGTATTACCTACATGGATCACACGAGCTATGAGTTCTGCTAGTGTGCCTGCTGGGATAGGCTTTTTAAAATCAATTCTATCGGAACTCACTGTGACTAAGGTTTTACGGCAGAAACGAGTTGCTGCAATAAAGGCTGTTTCATCCATCCACGCTAAAGCTTCGCCACCAAATAACGTATTGTGATGGTTGGTGATTGAGGGGAATACTGCTTTAATCACACGCGCTTCTGAGGAATCAATTCGAGTTTGAATCGCGTCAGAAAAGGGTGTTTCAGCGGCTTCGATTCGTGAGGTATTTTCGGTGTTTGGAGAAATGGGCGTAAGCGACATACAGCAACCTAAGGTAATGCAGCAAAATAAGCTCGAATTATAAAGATTTATGGTGGTTAAAGATAGAAAGCTACAGGCTTTAACCTGCAGTAGGCATATGACTGAGGATAATGTCATGCTTCCAATAAAAAAACCGAAATGAGATCGGTTTTTTATTGGACGATTTATTTTACTTCAGATTTATTTGGTTAATAGTGCTTTTCTTTCGCGGGAAGCCGCAGCGAGCTTACGTAGCAGAATTTCAGAGTCATCCCAATGCAAGCAAGCGTCGGTGATACTTTGGCCATAACAGAGTGGCTGGCCTTCAACGACTTTTTGATTACCTTCTTGTAAGAAGCTTTCAGCCATAATACCTGCGATGGCAGTGCTGCCAGCACGCATTTGAGTCATAATTTCATCGGCGACCATCAGCTGTTTGAGATGGTTTTTCTCACTGTTTCCGTGGCTGAAATCGATAACCATACGTTGAGTTACCCCAACAGATGCAAGCTGTTGACGCGCTTCTTCAATATCTTGTGCGTGATAATTAGGTTTTTTGCCACCACGTAGGATGATATGGCCAAACGGGTTGCCGTGGGTGCGATAGACCGCCATAGCGCCATCTTTATCCGGTGAATAGAAAACATGTGGCACTTGTGCGGCACGCACTGCATCAACGGCAATATTGATGTTCCCATCAGTACCATTTTTAAAACCAACCGGGCAGGACAGTGCTGAAGCCATTTCACGGTGAACTTGGCTTTCCGTGGTGCGCGCACCAATCGCACCCCAAGTGATGAGATCTGCTATGTACTGACCGTTCACCATATCTAAAAATTCGGTGGCGATAGGCAATTTTAATTCAGTGATTTGTTGCAGCAATTCGCGGGCAATGCGTAAGCCTTTGTTTGGCTCGAAACTGCCATCGAGATCGGGATCCGAAATTAATCCTTTCCAACCGACAATTGTGCGGGGTTTTTCAAAATAGACGCGCATTAAGATACACAAGTCATCTTTCAATTCTTGGTGTAACGCGGCTAAGCGTTGAGCATAATCTAATGCCGCTTTAGTATCGTGGATTGAGCATGGGCCTATGATCACCAATAGACGTTGGTCTTCACCCATAATGATGGCTTCGACTTCACGACGTTGCTGAACCAGATAATCGGCTGCATCTTGAGTTAATGGGAACTCAGATGCCAGTTGCGCAGGTGAGATGACTTTTGC
The DNA here is from genome assembly GCF_025654545.1 of Shewanella sp. SM20. NCBI lineage: Bacteria > Pseudomonadati > Pseudomonadota > Gammaproteobacteria > Alteromonadales > Shewanellaceae > Shewanella > Shewanella sp. SM20. The sequence goes on from NZ_JAKKRK010000005.1 coordinate 57,810, forward strand.
TAATAAGGAAGTGCGTAGTTCGTCTGTTTTTATGGTCATTCAAAATACCGAGCTTGCGTGCGGCGCTTTTCGCCAGATTGCCTCGGATTATAACGAATCGAACCGAGTTGCACAGTGCCAATTGCGTTAATTGTCGGCAACTGTGCAATGAATTTGATTTAAGTTAGTTTCTTTTAGACTAAATTCACTCGGTTTCTTTTGCTGATTTTGGCTTATTAGGCTTAGAACATATGCCGTTCTAGGCCCGTGACATCTAATATTTTAGTGGCAATTTCTTCCACGGAATGATTAGTGGTGTCTATGTAAGGAATGCGTTCGCGTTTAAACAGCATTTCCACTTCTTTGACTTCTAAGCGGCACTGTTTGAGCGATGAATAGCGGCTATTCTCCATTCGACTCTGACGGATTTCATGTAAACGCACGGGATCAATCGTTAAACCAAACAGTTTTTTCTTATTACGTTTCAGCGCTTCAGGTAACTTAAGGTTATCCATATCATCTTCGGTGAAAGGGTAGTTTGCCGCTTTTATGCCGAACTGCATTGATAAATACAGGCTCGATGGCGTTTTGCCACAGCGAGAGACTCCAAGTAAAACCAGATCGGCTTGATCCATATGTTTCATGGTCTGGCCATCATCGTTATCCATCGCAAAATTAATGGCATCAATACGCGCTTCATAGCCGTGATTCGCTTTGCCATGGGTTCTATGTACAACTGGAGAGGCAGAAACACCTAAATGTTGTTCGAGTGGGGCCACAAAAGTATTCAAAAAATCATAATCAACCCCTTCACTCGAGTAGATGATGTCGCGGATCTCGGCTTTTACGATGGAATGGAATACTAACGGCCGCTCACCTGTTGTAATAAAACAATCATTAATTTGTCGCTTAACTTGCTCCGCTTTCGTCAATGTTTCGACAAATGGAATCGTAAGTGACTCAAATTCTAATGGAAATTGCGAGAGAACCGCATGACCAAAAACTTCAGCTGTGATCGCTGTCCCGTCGGAGATATAGAATACTTTTGGTGCCATACTGACCTCTTGTAGTAATAAAATTACAAATAAAATTATAGATTTACGCGTGTTCGACAGGAGTGTAAAATGCCGCTGCCCTCGTGTGAAGGGGCCACTGAAATAAACTTGCGGAGATAGAACTGTGCAGCAATACGTACTCTGGTATCAAGAATTAGGCATGGGTGACGTCAACTTGGTTGGCGGTAAAAATGCTTCTCTAGGCGAGATGATCAGCAATCTGGCCAATGCCGGTGTTCAAGTACCTGGCGGATTTGCGACAACTTCCCATGCGTTCAACGAGTTCCTTGAACAAAGCGGAGTTAACCAGAAGATTTATGACATTCTAGCCACACTGGATGTAGATGATGTCAATGCGCTGGCTAAAGTAGGTGCACAGATCAGACAGTGGGTTATCGACACTCCATTTCAACCAGCATTAGAGCAAGCGATTCGTGAAGCTTACGATAAACTTGCCGCTGAAACTAGCGAAGCGTCATTCGCGGTACGTTCTTCTGCAACAGCTGAAGATATGCCAGATGCCTCTTTTGCAGGTCAGCAAGAAACCTTCTTAAACGTGAAAGGATTTGAATCCGTACTGACAGCGATCAAGCATGTGTACGCTTCACTCTTTAACGATCGCGCTATTTCCTACCGTGTGCATCAAGGTTATGAGCACCACGGTGTTGCCTTGTCTGCTGGCGTACAACGCATGGTTCGTTCAGATAAAGCGGCTTCAGGTGTGATGTTCACTATGGACACTGAATCTGGCAATAACGATGTGGTGTTTATCACTTCATCTTTTGGTCTGGGTGAAATGGTTGTTCAAGGCGCGGTAAACCCAGATGAATTTTATGTTCATAAACCTATTTTAGCCTTAGGTCACAAGGCTGTTGTGCGCCGTAATATCGGTAGCAAGCTCATCCAAATGGTGTATTCAGATGATGCTGCTCACGGCAAACAAGTCAAAATTGAAGACGTGACTGCTGACAAACGTCGTCAATTCTCTATCAATGACGCTGAAGTCGAAGAATTAGCCAAACAAGCCATGGTGATCGAAAAACATTACGGTCGTCCAATGGACATCGAATGGGCAAAAGACGGCAACGATGGCAAATTGTATATCGTTCAAGCGCGTCCAGAAACGGTTCGTAGCCGTGAAGATGTGCAATTGATTGAACGTTATCACTTAAAGAGCCGTGGCGCTGTGATCTGTGAAGGTCGCGCTATTGGCCATAAAGTGGGTACTGGTGTAGCCAAAGTATTAACCTCAATCGCCGATATGGATCAAATCCAACCTGGTGATGTGTTAGTGACAGACATGACAGATCCTGATTGGGAACCTATCATGAAGCGCGCAAGTGCTATCGTCACAAACCGTGGCGGTCGTACCTGTCATGCGGCAATTATCGCCCGCGAATTAGGTGTGCCAGCGGTGGTGGGGTGTGGTGACGTGACTGACCGTATCAAGAATGGTCAAATCGTGACTGTTTCTTGCGCCGAAGGTGACACTGGCTTTATCTACGAAGGTAAACAAGAGTTTGAAGTGATTTCAAACCGTGTTGACTCTCTGCCTGCATTGCCAATGAAAATCATGATGAACGTGGGTAACCCTGATCGTGCATTTGATTTTGCTCGTTTGCCAAACGAAGGTGTGGGTCTAGCGCGTTTAGAATTCATCATCAACCGTATGATCGGCATCCATCCAAAGGCACTGCTCGAATTCAATCAACAGGATGCAGCGCTGCAAACTGAAATCAACGAAATGATTGCTGGTTACGAATCACCCGTTGAGTTCTACATTGCTCGTCTAGTTGAAGGTATTGCGACTATCGGTTCAGCTTTCTATCCGAAGAAAGTGATCGTACGTATGTCAGACTTTAAGTCTAACGAATATGCAAACTTGGTTGGTGGTGACAGATACGAGCCAGAAGAAGAGAACCCAATGCTGGGCTTCCGCGGTGCGAGCCGTTATATCTCTGAATCTTTCCGTGACTGTTTTGCCCTTGAGTGTGAAGCGATTAAACGCGTTCGTAATGACATGGGTCTGAAAAACGTTGAGGTCATGATCCCATTCGTTCGCACAGTGAAAGAAGCTGAGCAAGTGGTCGGCTTGCTCAAAGAGCAAGGTTTAGAGCGTGGTAAAGACGGTTTACGTGTCATCATGATGTGTGAAGTGCCTTCAAACGCCCTGTTAGCAGACCAATTCCTTGAGCATTTCGATGGCTTCTCTATCGGCTCAAACGATTTAACTCAGCTGACACTCGGGCTTGACCGTGACTCAGGTATCATTAGCCATTTATTCGATGAGCGTGATGAAGCCGTTAAAATGCTACTTTCATTAGCCATTAAAGCGGCTAAAGCGAAGGGCGCTTACATAGGTATTTGTGGTCAAGGTCCTTCAGATCACGCTGATTTTGCAGCTTGGTTGGTAGAACAAGGCATAGATACAGTGTCATTAAACCCTGATACTGTGATTGATACTTGGTTGTATTTAGCCGAAGCGCACGGTTGATCTAGATAGTAATTTTATAAACTTGTTAAAAAAGCCGCTTTTTAGCGGCTTTTTTTGTTTATAATGGCGCCATAACGATAATTGACAGAAGCCATCTATGCTACCCCTGCTATCACATCAACAAACATTAGAGCCAGTGTATTTGGCATACCTTGATGCACTGGAGCAAAGTGAGTATTCCGGTGATATAGACAAACGTTACAGCGCACGTTTAGTGCAAGCCACCGACAACTCTGTATATCAATTTTTGCCTCAAGCCGTGCTTTATCCTAAAAATCAGCAGGATATTCAAATTGCATTGACGCTGGCTGCTACTGACGCATTTCGCAGCGTGACCTTCAGTGCGCGGGGCGGTGGTACGGGCACCAACGGACAATCTCTGACCCATGGTTTGATTTTGGATGTGTCGCGTTACATGAACCGTGTGCTCGAAGTGAATGCTGAGCAAGGTTGGGTTCGAGTTGAAGCTGGCGTGATTAAAGATGCGCTCAACGATGCATTGCGTCCCCATGGATTCTTCTTTAGTCCCGATTTATCCACTTCAAACCGCGCCACTATTGGTGGCATGATAAATACCGATGCCTCGGGTGCGGGCTCACTGGTCTATGGTAAGACGTCAGATCACGTGCTGGCGCTGCGCAGTGTGCTGATCGATGGCAGTGTGCTGGATACGCATCCCCTAGATGCGGGACGACTGTGTAATCCCGATAACGTCAGTGATAATCCGCTGGGGCAGAAACTGATTTCTGCTGTTGCGGCGGTATGCCGCGAAAAGCGCACTCAGATTGAAAACCAATTTCCTAAGCTCAATCGTTTCCTCACTGGCTATGACTTAAAACACGTGTGGAACGACAAGCTGACGCAATTCGATTTATCACGAATTCTGACAGGCTCAGAGGGCACGCTTGCGGTGATAACCGAAGCCAAACTTAATCTCACCCCGCTGCCGACTGAGCGCGCTATGGTGAACATTAAGTACGATTCGTTCCAATCGGCATTGCGTCATGCGCCATCCTTAGTTGCCGCGCGGGCGACTGTGGTCGAAACCGTCGATTCAAAAGTGCTTAACTTAGCCCGTGAAGATATTGTCTGGCATTCGGTGGCTGATCTTATCCAAGAAGTGCCAGGTAAAGTTATTGATGGCCTCAATATGGTCGAATTTGCAGGTGACACGGTCGAAGTTGAGCAAAAGCTCGCGAGTTTGGAAGCTGTGTTAACTGAGCAGATCAGCAAAGGCGAGTGCGGTGTATTGGGTTACCAAGTGACGCAAGATAAGCCGAGTATCGAAAAAATTTACGGCATGCGTAAAAAAGCCGTTGGCTTACTCGGCGCCACTAAAGGTCGCCGTAAGCCTATCGCCTTTGCTGAAGATACTGCGGTACCGCCCGAAAAACTCGCCGATTACATTATGGAGTTTCGCGCGTTACTCGACGGGCATAATCTGCAATACGGTATGTTCGGCCATGTGGATGCGGGCGTGTTGCATGTTCGTCCAGCGCTCGATATGTGCGATGTTGAAGATGAAAAATTACTACGAGTTATTTCTGATCAAGTCGCGGCACTGACACTTAAATACGGCGGTCTAATGTGGGGCGAGCACGGTAAAGGCGTGCGCGGTGAATACGGTCCAGCTGTCTTTGGTGATGAACTATACGGCGTTCTACAAGATATTAAAGGTTTGTTTGACCCCGATAACCGACTCAATCCCGGCAAGCTTGTGGCGCCTAAAGATACAGGTGCCCTCTATTACGATGTTGACAGTGCTAAGCGCGGTAAGTTTGATCGACAAATCCCCGTTGATGTGCGTGATGCGTTCCCCGATGTGATGAATTGTAACGGTAATGGCCTGTGTTTTAATTACAGTAGCTATTCGCCCATGTGCCCATCGTTTAAGGTGACGGGTGACAGAGTGCAGTCACCTAAGGGGCGTGCTGGGCTCATGAGAGAGTGGCTAAGGCTACTTGAGGCTGAAGGGGTTGATGTTAATGCCCTCGCAAAAGCGAAACCTTTTGGTATATTGCAGCGCATACAAAATACCATCAATGCCAAACGTGATTATGATTATTCCCACGAGGTGATGGAATCGCTCAAGGGCTGTTTGGCCTGTAAAGCTTGCTCTGGACAATGTCCGGTAAAAGTGGATGTGCCTAAGTTTAGGGCGCAGTTCTTCAATATTTATTATCAACGCTATTTAAGACCCGCGAAAGACTATCTCGTTGCAGGGATTGAAGATAGCTTACCACTGATGGCTGCGGCACCGCGTCTCACTAACTTTGTTGCACAAAATCCATTGAGCCAATGGGTGATTAAACAGGCGATTGGTTATGTGGATGCGCCTGCGTTATCTGTGCCGACTTTGAAGCAAAGACTCGATGGTCATGCAAGCCGCGGTTACGACTTAGCTGCGTTGCAAGCGATTCCAGAAGAGAAGCGCTCGCAGTTTGTGTTGGTGGTACAAGATCCCTTTAACAGTTTCTATGACTCAGGTCTTGTGCTGCACTTTATCCAATTGATTGAAAAACTCGGCTTAAAGCCGGTGTTATTGCCCTACAAACCCAATGGTAAGCCAACACATATCAAGGGATTTTTAGATAAGTTTGCTAAAACGGCGCAGTCGAGTGCAGACTTTTTGAACCAAGTCCATAAACTGGGCATGCCCATGGTAGGCATAGATCCTGCTTTAGTCTTGTGTTATCGCGATGAATACCGTGAAGTCTTAGGGGCTAATCGCGGTAATTTTGAGGTCAAGTTAGCCAACGAATGGCTACTGAATGCCATCAAAGATTTACCTGCAAAAGCTGCGCAAGATAAGCAATATACTTGGTTTAGTCATTGTACCGAATCGACGGCCAAGCCAAATACCGCCAATGAGTGGACTAAAATCTTTGCCCATTTTGGCGCTAAGTTAACCGCAGTCAATTTAGGTTGTTGTGGTATGGCGGGAACTTATGGTCATGAGGCGGAAAACCTCGAGCGCTCTAAGGCCTTGTTTGATATGTCTTGGCAGCAAACGCTAGCGAAAATTGAGCAGCCGCAAGTGTTAGTGTCTGGCTATTCGTGCCGTAGCCAGGTAAAACGTTTTGCGGGTTACAAGCCAAAGCATCCACTTGAGGCCTTACTCGAGTTAGCAAATATTTAATAGTGTTTATGCCGTTTTGATTGCGCTAGTCAGATCGTAATTATCCTCACTGGTATATCCCAGTGTTGAATGTCACACTAAAGCCAGCCGCAAGGTTGGTTTTTTTATGGATGATGGAGGCCTAGATGGAAAAGATGACTGACAGTATTCAGCACACACTCAAACAATTCGCCGCCGATAGTAAGCTAACCTCGGTTGCGCCATTGTGCAGTGAAGCCCCATTGTTTGACATTAACGCCTTGGGTGATTGGACCTATCTAGGCACATCGCTGCCAGCAAAGTTTGCTAAGTTGTTCGCCAGTATTTTACATTGCATTGATGATGAGTATTTCTTAATTACCCCAGTGGAGAAGGTGCGAGTGCGGGTTGAAGATGCTCCCTTACTGATTGTCGATTTCGAGCGAGCGCAACCCCATTCGCTGCTCAATGTAAGAACCAGTATTGAAACACAGCACCATAAAGTCGATATAAAACAGATGAAGCTCACCGATGACAGTGTTTATTTGCCGCTTGAGCGCGGTTTATGGGGCAAATTAGGTCGGGCCTGTTACTATAATTTTGTGAATGAATTCAATTTATCTGATCTAGATGAGGAATGAGCTCGTAGGTTAATCACATAATTTGCTGTGGTCTAAGCTAGTTTATTATGGGTTAAGTGGTAGTATTAAAACTAACTCTGGGTTCCTATGATGGCGTGCAGAGTAAGTGAAAACGCGTTAAACCTTTGCTGTAGGAGGTGCTGTTTGAATCGTCATGAAAGCTTAGGCTATCTTGTATCCCACTTAAATATCGAGCTGCAAAATGAGCTTGATCTGCATCTTAAGCGATATCAACTCGATATAAAACTGTGGCCTGTGCTGTTTGCTTTGTGGCAAGAAGAGGGCATAAGCCAAACTGAATTGTCTAAGCGTTGCGATGTGGCAAATTACACTATGACGCGCTTACTCGATCAGTTGCAGGTGCAAGGTCTTATTACTCGCCATCAAGAAGTCGATAATCGGCGTGCCTTCCAAATCTTTTTGACCGATGAAGCCAAAGCATTAGAGCAAGATCTTATTTGCGAAGCTGAGCGGGTCAATGAAAAATTCCTGTCAAATCTTAGTGAAGATGAACAGCAGACATTCATTTTACTATTAAATAAAATCAACCGCTTGGCTTGAAATTTTGAATCTAATGGGTATGGCGGAAAACTGTGGTTTAGCCGTTTTTACTTCTATCTGTATGTGGTTATCTCAATTCATTTTCCCAGTTTAATCCCATCCACTATGCCTCACTCTGCGGGATTAAACTGGTTTGATTAATTTAAGTAAAGTGCAAAGACGCAAAGCAGACTTACGGCTATCACTGAGTGCTGTAAATAACGCCGGCTGGCTAATAAATTCTCTTTGCCTTGTTTTAGGCTAGCGACGAGTCTATGTTGCTTATAAATTCGGCACATTAACTCATCGGTTTGGGGATCGATAAGCAGTTCAAACTTGCAAGGTGCGCCATCTTTAAGCTGAATGGTATGCTCGCTTTGAGGTTTAAAGTTAAGCTTGTGCGACACCATCTGGCCATTAACGAAGACCCGCTCTAAACCACTCCAATTGCTGGCTTGCAGTTCTACCACATCTTGGTTGAGATCATATTTGAAACGGATCATAGCGCTATCCTGTGCTGGGACCTGATAGACTAATTCAAGCAGACAAATATGACGTTTTCCAGCGTGATTAAATGAATATTCTGTGTCGAAATTAAAAGCGCGGCTAAACCATGAGCTTAGTGATAGATTAAATTTTAGATAACAAAAAAGCGACCAGAGGTCGCTTTTTTCAATATTTGACGGGCATAAAAAATAATAAACGCGTAGAAAAATTACTGCTTAGCGGCTTCGATAATGGCTTTCGCCATTTCATCAGCCACGGCACCGGTTGTACGGTTCTGCGCATCGGCTTGGCTGAATATTTTCAGCAGCGTGTTGTAAATTTCTTCTACTTTAGCCGTCGATTTTGCTGCGTCGTAATCTTTTTCGAACGACACGTTGATAATGCCGCCTGCGTTAATCACATAGTCTGGCGCGTACAGTATGCCCATTTCTTTCAGTTGTTCACCGTGGCGTACTTCGGCTAATTGGTTGTTGGCACAGCCAGCAACAATTTTGGCTTTCAGTTGCGGTAAGGTTGCATCGTTTAAGGTTGCGCCAAGGGCACAAGGGGCATACACATCCACATCTTGCGCGTAGATTTCTTGAGGCGCGACAACAATGGCACCAAAGTCGGTAGCGACTTTGTCTAATGAGGCTTGATGAATGTCAGTAACAATCAGTTCTACGCCTTCGTTATGCAAGTGTTTGCACAGGTAATAGCCAACATGACCGACGCCTTGAACGGCGATTTTAAGGCCTTTAAGGCTGTCTAAACCAAGTCTATGTTTAACCGCAGCTTTGATGCCTAAATAAGTGCCAAGGGCTGTGAACGGTGATGGATCGCCACTTTTACCTTCAAGACCCGCCATATAAGGGGTTTCTTCATGGGCGATCATAATATCAGCCGTAGTAGTGCCAACATCTTCCGCTGAATAGTAGCGGCCGCCTAGGCTGTTAATCAAACGGCCAAAGGCGCGGAACAGCGCTTCGCGATCTTGTCTTTTCGGATCGGCAATGATCACGGATTTACCACCGCCCATGGTTAAACCTGCTAGGGCATTTTTATAAGTCATGCCACGAGAAAGGCGTAATACGTCAGTCAGGGCTTCATCATCCGATTGGTAGTTCCACATCCTACATCCACCCACGGCAGGACCAAGGTTGGTGTTATGGATGGCGACAATGGCCTTTAAGCCACTTTCTTTATCATGACAGAATACAACCTGTTCATGTTCGTCAAAGGATACATGATTAAATACAGCCACGTGAATTTCTCCGCTATACACAATGAAAAAGCCGACGAGGTGAGCCTCTATCGACTGCTTGTTATATTTATTGCAGAACCATAGCATTTAGCGATACTCTCAACCATGCATAATGACCGAATAAATACATTATTTGTGGCAATTTAGCTTTCCACTTTACGTAAACGTAAGCTTTGCGATTAAGAATGGATTGTACTGAATTTAACGTAACGAATAGAATGAATCGCGTACTGATCCCAAGAATTAGGCTCGCGTTATAACAATAAGATAGGACGGAAGTATGACTGAACAAGCTGTCGACCAAACTCAACAAAATTTATCAGCTGAAGAAATAGAAAAGCTGCGTCAAGAGTGGGTCAGAACTCAATTTCAAAAAGCCAATCGTTTTCTCGCTGAAAAAGGCGTGATCCCAAGCAAAGTCCTAGCCGATGAAAGCCGTTATCTTGCGCCTTATATGGCGATTTGGAAGATGGAATCAAAGCGTCCAAGCAACAAAACCTATTGGGTGATGTCAGGTGATTTACCGTCGGATTTTGTCGATGTGAAAGTGGCGGCTACGGCCCGTGATGCCGTGCGTCATTTCTCTATGATGTGGCAAATGCAGGCGGAAAACTTAGTGCGTTCGGGGGCAACCCGTGATGCCACTCAGGCTAAATTTGCTCAATTATTAGTATCGCGTGCCGAGAGTTTATATCGTATGCACAACGACGATAAACTGTGGAATGCTTAAACTCAAATGAGTTGAGGATTGTATTTAGATAGTATTGAGTTAATACAGTCACTTGTGTTGATTGCTCAAAATAACGGCATAAATAATAAAAAGGCACTCAATTGAGTGCCTTTTTTATATTGATGTTTTATTTACACTTTATATTAAGAACAAGGTCATCGAACAAAGTCGATAGGGCTTATTCTTCACAGTCGCTCAAGTAGTAGAAACCTTGATTGATGAGTTTCAACAGTAAGGCTTGGACTTCTTCATGTTGACATATTTCAGTCGCTTCATCGGCGTTTAAGCTGACGTTATCGCTCAACTGTGCGATCACATCTGCCGGTGTATTTAGCAGTTCGTGTACATCACCATTGATGAATAATCGCGGCGTGGAGTCATTTTCAAGGCGCAATACTTTCAAACCGCCGATACGGCTGACGCCAGCACCTTGGGCGAAGGCATCTTGCAAATCTTCAATGCTGTAAGCTTCTTCGCCTTCACACAAATCAAGTTCGAAACGGTTTTGACTGAGTAGCTTACCTAACACGATTTGGTAGCTATTGGGATCTTGGCTCAGCTGACTCAAGAGTGACATTATGCCCACTTGATGATCTTGGCTGACGATACCGGCTGAACTCGGTTCAGTTTGCGACGTGAAACGCTGCTGACCTAAGTTATTGTCGAGCAAATAATCGGCGACTTCACTGACCAATTCTTGCTGGCTAGGAGCACGGAAACCAATCGAGTAACTCATTGCCACAGTTAGGGTTTCGCCGCAATGCGGGAAACCGGGTGGAATATAAAGCATGTCGCCTTTTTCTAACACTACATCGATAATGGGCGTAAAGTCCTCAACCAGCGGCGAGTTGGGATTGCCACCGCGGCGTTGTTGCGGGGTATTGTCACCCACGGTCCAGCGACGCTCACCTTCGCCTTGAATGATAAATACATCGTAGTTATCGACGTGCGGGCCGACACCGCCACTTGGGGTTGCAAATGAGGCCATCAAGTCATCGAAGCGCCAGTCAGGTAAAAAGCGCAGCGCTTCAACTAATGGCTGCGAATCAGGATACCAATGGTTGACTGCTTGCACTAATAACTGCCAATGGGTTTCGCCATAGCTGTCGTAATCTTCAAACGGACCTTGCACTACTTCCCAATCATTGTCTTTGGTGACAACAATGCGTGAAGAGATTTCTTCTTCACAGGCAAGGCCTGCTAGTTCGTCGGCGCTGATAGGATCTTCAAATTGCGGAAATGCTTTTTTGATCAACAGGGGTTTCTTTTGCCAGTATTCACTAAGAAACTGGGCGATATCGAGATTGAGTGTATACATAGTGTTAAAAAAGGCGACCACATCGCGGTGATGTGGGTCGCCTTAATCCTTATTTCTGTTTAAGAAAGAGTATTGTCCGTCGCCAATTTCAGTTAATAACTAATTTCAGTCAATAGCTTAATATTAGTTAATCGCCAATTTTAATTAATAACTTACTTCAGTTCGTCGACAAACGTTTCGGCACGACCAATGTAATTGGCTGGCGTCATTTTCTTCAGTTCAGCCTTCACTGAGTCTGGTAATTCAAGTCCGTCAATAAACACTGACAGTTGCTGCGCGTCGATACGTTTACCGCGCGTCAGTTCTTTTAATTTTTCGTATGGCTTTTCAATACCATAACGACGCATTACCGTTTGTACGGGTTCTGCTAACACTTCCCAGTTGTGATCTAACTCATCACGCAGATGCGCTTCGTTAACTTCTAACTTGCTGATGCCTTTTAAGGTCGCTTGATACGCGATCAACGCATGGGCAATACCTACACCTAAGTTACGCAGTACAGTCGAGTCAGTTAAGTCACGTTGCCATCTTGATAACGGCAGCTTAGACGCTAAATGTTGCATCAGGGCGTTAGCGATACCTAAGTTACCTTCAGAGTTTTCAAAATCGATGGGGTTAACTTTGTGCGGCATAGTCGATGAACCGATTTCACCGGCGATAGTGCGTTGTTTGAAGTGACCTAGGGCGATGTACCCCCAAATATCACGGTCAAAGTCAATCAGCACAGTGTTGAAACGGGCAACCGCATCAAACAATTCGGCAATGTAATCGTGTGGCTCGATTTGCGTCGTGTAGGCATTCCAGTGCAAGCCAAGGCTAGTCACAAAAAGCTCAGACAGCTCATGCCAGTTAACTTCAGGGTAGGCTGACAGGTGAGCATTGTAGTTACCTACGGCACCGTTCAGTTTACCCATGATTTCAACATTGGCGATTTGTTTGATTTGACGTTCAAGGCGCACTGCGACGTTCGCCATTTCTTTACCGAGTGTCGAAGGTGACGCGGGTTGGCCATGGGTACGTGACATTAATGGCACAGAGCGATATTCAATCGCCAGCTTTTTAATTGCCGTCAGCAACTCATTGCAGTAGGGCAGTAAAACATGCTCACGGGCTTCAGTCAGCATTAGACCGTGGCTTAAGTTGTTGATATCTTCAGAAGTACAAGCAAAGTGAACAAACTCACCCACAGCGGCTAATTCGCTATTGCCCGCGATTTTTTCTTTAATGAAGTATTCAACCGCTTTTACATCGTGGTTAGTGGTGCTTTCGATAGCCTTAACACGCAGCGCATCTTGTTCGTTGAAATTGTCTTTAATGCCATCGAGCACGGCGATAGCTGACGCGCTCAATGTTGGCACTTCGCTAATGTCTGGACAGTCGGCTAACAGTTTTAGCCAATTGATTTCAACCTGAACACGGTACTTGGTAAGACCGAACTCGCTGAAAATCCCTCTCAATGACGCGGTTTTACTACCATAACGACCGTCTACCGGAGAGATAGCAGTTAGTGCGGAAAGATCCATGTGTAGCTCCTTGATGAACGCTAATTTTATTATAGGGTAAGACTTTTCTTGGCTGTATCGACTATGGCTTTGCGGGCGAAGACTAAGTGTCGACGTTTACCGCCCAACTGACGCCACAGTACTGCGCTGCGTATAGCGGCAAGCAGCAGAGCACGAATTTTATGTTGTACAATAGGGCGCTGCAAACACACAGGATTACCCGATATTTGGATTTTTGGCCCTAAATTACTGATGATGTCACTGTAAATGCTGGCAAGATTGGCAACAACTTGCTCATCTGTGATGGCAAAATGATGTAGCTGGCGATTCACTTGATTAATACGTTCAGCCAACATGCCTAAGCCACTGTTAGAGCGCACGAGTTTACGCTCTAGGGCAAGCACGCCCACTAAATAGCGGGTGATTTCAACATCTTTTTGGCTGCTGTCACCGAGCTGGTTCAGGATCAGCTTATAGCCTTTTTGCAATACGATTTTATCTTGATAGACATCGGCCGTATTGTCAGGATTGGTGACGAGAATGGTGTTTAAGCTCGCTGCGAGCTCTGCATTATCCAATTCGCCATGGCGCGCTAAATGTTGAACTTGGGCAATGGCTTGCAGTATGCCTGCAAACGCCATAGTCCGATTAATGAGTTGCTCGTTCACGCGTTACCCTCGGATTAATTGATCTATGATGCCGCCACCTAGGCAGACCTCACCATCATAAAATACCGCAGACTGTCCAGGCGTCACCGCCGCAACAGGTTCATCGAAGACCACGCGCAAGGTGTGTTCATCTGTGTAGGTTAATGTACAAGGCACATCTTGTTGGCGATAACGGGTTTTCACTGCGATATGACAACCATCGACAGGCCCAGTTCTATCTACCCAATGCAGTTGGTTAACTGTCATGCCGGTCGACATCAAACGGGGATGATGTCCGCCTTGACCCACGATCAATACGTTACGCTCAAGATCTTTATCGACCACATACCAAGGATCGTCATTGCTGTTTTTCATGCCGCCAATGCCTAAGCCTTTACGTTGGCCTAAGGTGTGGTACATGAGTCCTTGGTGCGTGCCTATGACTTCACCTTCTGGGGTTTCAATATTGCCAGGCTGCGCCGGTAAATAAGTCCCTAGAAATTCAGTGAACTTGCGCTCACCGATAAAGCAGATGCCAGTACTGTCTTTTTTGTCATGGGTGATTAAGCCCATTTCTTTCGCAATTTCACGAACTTGATGTTTTTCGAGCTCACCGACAGGGAACAGGCTTCGGGCTACTTGTTCATGGCTAAGGGTGTAGAGGAAATAACTTTGATCTTTATTGCCATCAACGCCACGGAGCATTTGCGTACTGCCGTCGCTGTTATCGCGACGGCGCACATAGTGGCCCATTGCGATGTAATCGGCGTCGAGGATTTCGTCGGCAAATTCTAAAAATGCCTTAAATTTGATTTCTTTGTTGCACATGATATCGGGATTTGGCGTGCGGCCGGCTTTGTATTCGGCGAGGAAATACTCAAATACATTGTCCCAATATTCGGCAGCAAAGTTGACTGTATGTAGCTTGATCCCAAGCTTGTCGCACACGGCTTGGGCGTCTTTTATATCTTCTGCGGCCGCGCAGTACTCGTTATTGTCATCTTCTTCCCAGTTCTTCATGAAAAGGCCTTCAACCTGATAGCCTTGCTGCATAAGCAAATAGGCTGAAACAGATGAATCTACACCGCCGGACATGCCGACAATGACTTTTTTTCCTGTATGAGTGGGTTCGATTGATGTCATAAATCCTAAAAACCATTGAGTATGTGTGTTGGCTAGGTGGATGAATTTAAGCCGCGACATTGAGCGCGTAACAAAAATACCTAACCTAACTAAAAATATGGGCTAACTAAAAATCCAAGCTCACTTTAAATCCAAGCTAACTTTACATCTAGGTGCTGTGCTGCTGATTGCTAAATCAAACTTTGCCAGCGCTATCAAATAAAATGAGTCCGCAAACTGCCAGTAAACCTCGCATTTACGGCCAACTCTTTATTTGCTGTACAAGGCTTCTGCAGTAGCACACGCATTAAGCTTAGCCAGCCGTTTATGCGGGGCGGTATTCTATCACGCCTTGCTCGCTTGGGCTATCGTGAGGCGGTCACTATTGAGTAAGCTAAGGGGATAAGTTTGGCCATTTTGTGCCTGATTGAGATAGTCTTTTAAGCAATCGAGTACTAAGGGACTGCGCAGTAAAGATGGCTTGGCTTCTATCTGCGCAAGACTTAACCAATGCGCACTATGGATCGCTTTATCCTGCGGCGCAGGTGAGGGCATATCATCTAACTGCACGAAAAAAGTAAAGCGCACAAAGGCTAAGTCTTCACTGGCGCTAAGTTGATAAATGCCGACGAGTCCTTGGGCTTTGAGTGATAACCCCGTTTCTTCAAACACTTCGCGCTCACAGGCTTGGATCAAGCTTTCATTCGCTTCTAAGTGACCCGCGGGTTGATTAAAGCGTTGCTCGCCTTCAATCCACTCTTCTACCATCAGATATTTGTCCTGTGAAGTTGCATGAACAATACAAGCGACGGTCACATTGGGTTTATATCTTTGACTCATTGAGCCTCCTTTGAGTGGATTTGAATGCAGAAATTAGGCTGAAATTTAGACTTCATCACCGAGACGGATGCATTTGTGCTCACCCGATGGCAAATTATCTAGACTCCATTGGCCTATTTTATAACGGATTAATCTTAAGGTCGGAAAACCGATATGCGCTGTCATGCGTCTGACTTGGCGGTTGCGGCCTTCATGAATTTGGATTTCTAGCCAAGTTGTTGGGATATTTTTGCGCTCTCTCACCGGTGGATTACGTGGCCAAACGTCGGGTGAATCCATAATTTTGACTTTAGCTGGCAGCGTTATACCATCATTTAATTCAACACCTTGGCGCAGTTTAGTGAGTGCATCTTCCGTCGGAACGCCTTCTACTTGCACCCAATAGGTTTTAAAGGTTTTCTTTTTCGGCTCTGTCAGTCTTGCCTGTAATTGACCGTCATTGGTCAGCAACAATAAGCCCTCACTGTCTCTGTCTAAGCGGCCTGCGGCATACACGTCAGCAATCGGGATATAGTCTTTTAGGGTCTTGCGACCTTGTTCATCGGTAAACTGGCAAAGTACATCAAAAGGCTTATTAAACAGCACAATAATCGGCGCAATTGTTTGGCTCTGCACCGGTTTTGCCGCCGCAATTGCGCGTCGATTAGGATTTTTAAAGGGTTCTTTCTTTAAACTGCCATTGGCATTTCGTGCTGGCGCCACTTTGCTATCTACGGCGGTAGCGCGGTTGGCAGGGCCTCTGCTGGCGGGCTTAGCGGGTTTAATCGGGCTCTTGGCTGGGGAACTGGTACTGGCATTGGCACCTTTAGGTTGAAACTTGTTTTTGTTCATACTTTTGCTAACAGGAGGTTGAGACACGCTTACCTGACTTGATTGAGTCGTTAATGTGGTCATAGTGTACTTGGCATTCGCCGTTAGTGGAATTTGAATATTATTGCGAATGCTCTATGATGTCGGCCAGAAAATGTGATCTGTGCCTAAATGTTTATTAGGTTTTAATGAGTCGTTGTAACAAATTTTAGCTTGCGCGCAAAGACAGAAGGGCATTGAGAATTTGAAAGGTGAGGGCGTGGTCGATTGCCTTGATTGATATTTTCCCTGTGCTCAGATTTGTTCGCCATGCTATAAAATTATTATAAAAAATATTAAATTTTACAATAATGTAGGATGTAACATGAAAGATAACTCATCAACAATTATTTACACTGAAACAGACGAAGCGCCAGCACTGGCCACCCTCTCACTCTTACCTATTATCAGAACGTTTACCGACGCCGCGGGCGTTGCGGTTGAAACCCGTGATATCTCGTTATCGGGCCGTATTATTGCCAGTTTCCCTGAGCAACTGACTGAAGCACAAAAGATTGGCGACCATCTGACAGAGCTTGGCGAGTTAGCGAATCAGCCAGAAGCGAATATCATCAAGTTACCAAATATCAGTGCTTCGATCCCACAATTAAAAGCCTGTATCCTTGAACTGCAGCAAAAAGGTTACGACATCCCTAATTATCCGGATGAGCCAAAAACCGACGCTGAAAAGTCAATTAAAACACGTTACGACAAGATTAAAGGCAGTGCGGTAAACCCAGTACTGCGTGAAGGTAACTCAGATCGCCGTGCCCCATTATCGGTGAAAAACTTCGCCAAGAAAAACCCGCATTCCATGGGGAAATGGGCCAAAGATTCCAAGTCACACGTTGCCCACATGACTGACGGTGATTTCTACGGTAGCGAGCAGTCTGTGACTTTATCTGATGCGGGCAGCGTGAATATCGTACTGACCCAAAAAGATGGTCAAGAAGTGGTGCTCAAATCCGGTCTTAAGCTGCTGGCTGGCGAAATTATCGATGCTGCGGTATTGAGTAAAAAAGCCTTAGTGAGCTTCTATGAGCGTGAAATCGAAAACGCCAAAGCAGAAGATGTGCTGTTATCGCTGCATCTGAAAGCCACTATGATGAAAGTGTCTGATCCTATTATGTTTGGTCACGCTGTGAAGGTCTTCTTCAAGCCAGTATTTGACAAACATGCGGCGCTTTTCGCTGAATTAGGTGTGGATGTTAACAACGGTTTTGGTGATGTTTATGCCAAAATAGCGACATTACCTGCTGATAGCCGCGCCGAAGTCGAAGCCGATATCGCTGCCGTTTACGCTGCGCGTCCCGCATTGGCCATGGTTGATTCTGACAAAGGTATCACCAACTTACACGTGCCAAGCGACATCATTATCGATGCGTCTATGCCTGCTGCGATTCGTTCATCTGGCCAAATGTGGGGACCAGACGGTCAACTGCATGACACTAAAGCCATGATCCCAGATCGTTGCTATGCCGGTATCTACCAAGAAACGATTGCTTTTTGTAAAGAGCACGGCGCTTTCGATCCTAAAACCATGGGCAGTGTGCCCAACGTCGGCTTGATGGCGCAAAAAGCGGAAGAGTACGGCAGCCACGATAAGACCTTTGAAATTCCTGCTGACGGTGTGGTCAACGTTGTTGATGCCAGCGGTAAGGTATTGATGAGCCATAACGTGGAAGCGGGCGATATCTGGAGAATGTGTCAAGTTAAAGACGCACCTATCCGTGATTGGGTCAAACTGGCCGTGCGCCGTGCCCGTTTAAGCAATACTCCAGCGGTATTTTGGTTAGATAGCAAACGTGCCCACGATGCACAAATCATTGCAAAAGTGCAGCAGTATCTGCCAGAGCATGACACTAATGGCTTAGATATCAGCATTATGTCTCCAGAGGAAGCAACGCGTTTCTCTTTAGCTCGTATCAAAGAAGGTAAAGATACCATTTCAGTTACAGGTAACGTACTACGTGACTACCTGACTGACTTGTTCCCAATTCTTGAGCTAGGAACCAGTGCTAAAATGCTGTCTATCGTGCCATTAATGAATGGTGGCGGTCTATTTGAAACTGGTGCGGGCGGTAGTGCGCCTAAACACGTGCAACAGGTTGAGAAAGAAGGTCACCTGCGTTGGGATTCACTGGGTGAATTCTTGGCTCTGGCGGCTTCTCTTGAGCATTTAAGCCAAACCGTAGGTAATCCTAAAGCACAAGTACTGGCGGATACTTTAGATCAGGCCATTGGTCAATTCTTAGATAGCAACAAATCGCCATCAAGACGCGTTGGTGAGCTGGATAACCGTGGTAGCCATTTCTATCTAGCTATGTACTGGGCACAGGCGTTAGCGGCGCAAACCAAAGATGAGCAGTTACAAGCACACTTTATTCCGTTAGCGCATGCGCTCGCGGCGAATGAGCAAGTGATTGTGGCTGAATTAGCGACGGCACAAGGTGCAACAGTCGATTTAGGCGGTTACTACCGTTTAGATGCGGCTAAGGCTGAAAAAGCCATGCGCCCAAGCGAGACGTTGAACAAGCTGTTGATTGCTTAATTTAGCTCGTTATCACTTTTAGATGGTGTGCGCGTGTGGGCCATCTAAGGTGATGTAAAGTTGTAAGTCATTAGACTGATTTTAAAAAAGGATCTGCATTGTAGATCCTTTTTTATACCCTAAATTTGCTGTCGAGACCGATGATAAAAACTTTTTGCAGGGATGCAATGGATGGTCTGCGGCTATTGAACTTGAATTAAATTCATGCGAAATGATGATGAGCGATGTAGCATTTAGTGGTGAGAATTGATGAAACACGCAGCAATAAAAAGGCAGGGACAAGTCCCTGCCTTTTAGATCATTGGCCTCACCAAACGTTATTTTGTTGGTGAAATGGCTGAAGCGTGCATCCCTTTTGGACCGGCTTCTACTTCAAATTGAACGGGTTGGCCTGCTTTTAGAGTTCGATAGCCTTCCATTTCAATGGTAGAATAGTGTGCAAAAACGTCCTCACCACCTTGATCAGGGCAAATAAACCCGAATCCTTTGGCGTTGTTGAACCATTTAACAGTTCCGCTTGCCATACTTCCACTTCCTTCTGTTGTCTACTTACCAGTAAGATAGTAAAACCTGTATAGACGGGTATTCGTTCACCGTCTGCACAACAGAATGTAAGGAGTAAATGCGGAAGTCAAGCTAAAATTAACAAAGGGGTAACAACTGATTAATTTGAACGGATCAATTGGAAGAGGCCAACACGAGAGGCTAGTATTAAAAAATGGCAAAGATAGGAAATATTGAACACGTTGAAGAACGTGTCGAATCAGAGTTAATGCCGCCTTCGATGTATAAGGTGGTACTCAATAATGATGATTACACCCCAATGGATTTTGTGATTGAAGTTTTGCAGGTTTTCTTTCGCAAGAACGAGCAGGAAGCGACCGATATCATGTTGACGATCCATCACCAAGGAAAAGGGATTTGCGGTATTTTCCCGTTTGGGATTGCAGAAACTAAGGTGATACAAGTAAATCAATTTGCAAGACAAAACCAACATCCGTTACTGTGTTCGTTAGAGAAAGCATAAAACTGCTTTACTCTGTAGTCTGTTGTTAATTTTGGGGGTGCTTATGCTGAACAAAGATCTGGAAGTCACCTTAAATCTGGCGTTTCAGCAAGCCAGAGACGCGCGTCACGAGTATATGACAGTGGAACATCTGTTATTAGCTCTGATCGACAATCCTGCGGCTCAAGAAGCGTTAATCGCCTGTGGAGCGAATCTAGATAAACTCAGAGATGAAGTGGCAAGCTTTATCCAACAAACAACCCCAATCATTGCCGATATTGATGATGACAAAGAAACTCAGCCGACGCTTGGGTTCCAGCGAGTGCTGCAACGGGCAGTATTCCATGTGCAGTCATCGGGTCGCAATGAAGTGAACGGCGCTAACGTGTTAGTCGCCATTTTCAGTGAGCAAGAATCCCAAGCTGTGTATTTACTGCGCCGCTGCGACATTAGTCGCCTCAATGTAGTGAATTTTATTTCCCATGGTTTCGCCAAAAATGATGATGCTGAGTCACATCAAGATCAAGAACGTGTTGAAGATCAGGGCGAAGGCAGCGAAGAGCGCAGTATGTTGTCGCAATTTGCGTCCAACTTAAATCAACTTGCAAAGCAAGGGATCATCGACCCACTGATTGGTCGCGACCAAGAAATTGAGCGCGCGATTCAAACCCTGTGCCGTCGCCGTAAAAATAATCCACTGTTAGTGGGTGAGGCGGGTGTAGGTAAAACGGCGATTGCCGAAGGGTTGGCATATCGTATCGTCAATAAACAAGTGCCCGATGTAATGCTTGAAGCGACAGTGTATTCTTTAGATTTAGGTTCACTGTTGGCGGGAACTAAGTATCGTGGTGACTTTGAAAAACGCTTTAAGAACCTGTTAAAAGAACTGGCGGCGGATAAGCATGCCATCCTATTCATCGATGAGATCCACACCATTATAGGTGCGGGCGCGGCCTCTGGCGGCGTAATGGATGCCTCTAATCTACTGAAACCTTTGCTATCTAGCGGCAACTTGCGTTGCATGGGCTCGACTACTTTCCAAGAATATCAAAGTATTTTTGAGAAAGACCGCGCACTTGCACGTCGTTTCCAAAAGGTGGATATCAATGAGCCTTCAGTGGAAGAAACCACTAAGATTTTGATGGGGCTTAAGTCTAAATACGAAGAATATCATGGGGTTCGTTATACTCAGGCCGCGATCAGCAGCGCTGCAGTATTGTCGGCCAAGCACATCAACGACAGGCATTTACCCGATAAAGCCATCGATGTGATTGATGAAGCGGGTGCGCGTATGGTGATGCTGCCTATGAGTAAACGTAAAAAGACCATAGGCCAGGCCGAGATTGAGTCGATTGTGGCGAAAATGGCACGTATCCCTGAGAAGTCGGTATCCGCCACTGATAAGGACTTACTGCGTAATCTTGAGCGTAACCTTAAGATGGTGGTCTTTGGCCAAGATAAGGCCATTGAGAGTCTGAGTTCGGCCATTCGCTTATCGCGCAGTGGCTTAGGTGCTGACAGAAAACCTGTGGGGAGCTTCTTATTCGCCGGTCCCACCGGTGTGGGTAAAACCGAAGTCACTAACCAACTGGCCAACTGCTTGGGGATGAAACTGGTGCGCTTTGACATGTCTGAGTACATGGAAAGCCATACAGTGTCACGCCTGATTGGTGCGCCTCCTGGTTATGTGGGTTATGACCAAGGTGGCTTGCTCACGGATGCTGTGATTAAAAATCCGCACTGTGTCGTGCTATTGGATGAAATTGAGAAGGCCCACCGTGATGTCTATAACCTGCTGTTACAGGTGATGGATCACGGTACTTTGACCGATAACAATGGTCGTAAGGCGGACTTCAGACATGTGACTTTGGTGATGACCACTAACGCGGGTGTACAGGAGACTATTCGTAAGTCTATTGGCTTTACCCAGCAAGATCACACCCAAGATGCATTATCTGAAATTAATCGAGTATTTTCGCCAGAATTTCGAAATCGTCTCGATTCCATCATTTGGTTCAATCATTTGGATATGACGATTATCGCCAAAGTGGTCGATAAATTCTTGGTGGAATTGCAGGCTCAGTTGGATGCAAAACACGTTACTTTGGAAGTCAGCGACGAAGCCAGAACCTTGTTGGCCGAGAAAGGCTACGATAAGAACATGGGCGCACGTCCAATGGCTCGGGTCGTGACCGAATTGATCAAACGTCCATTGGCAGACGAGATCTTATTTGGTGTCTTAGAGTCCGGCGGAGTGGCGCATGTGGATGTGAAGGAGGGCGAGATTGTCATTCGTACCGAACGTCACGAAAAAGCGACAACAAAAGCTTAACGCTTGATTATCCATTAGTTTTAGACATAAAAATGGCTGCAATTGCAGCCATTTTTTTCATCTTTCGCAAACAAAAAAACCCGGCCTTGCCGGGTTTTTAAATCTAAGAGGCTATATCAGCGTGCGCGGAAGACAATGCGACCTTTGGTCAGATCATAAGGAGTCAGCTGGACGGTAACTTTATCGCCAGTGAGGATCCGGATGTAGTTTTTACGCATTTTGCCTGAAATGTGGGCTATCACCACATGACCATTTTCAAGCTCTACACGAAACATTGTGTTTGGCAAGGTTTCAAGGATAGTGCCTTGCATTTCAATGTTGTCTTCTTTCGCCATTAATTAATTATCCCATTAGCCTTCGAATATAAAAAACGGGCGTATCATGCCCCAAATTCCCCCCGCTGTAAAGGGGAAGTACTTAGCAAACTTGGGAATACTCCCAGCCCGTCGGTGTGAGAATTTGATATGGGCGATACAAACGCTTGTAAGACATCTTACGGTTTTCATCTATTTGATATCCGAGATAAACAAATTCTTTATTCATGAGTTTCGCCAGTCGACACTGAATTAAAATTAACAGTGCGCCGAGGGAGCGATGTTCTTCGTCGGGGTCAAAATAGCTGTAAATTGCCGAAAGACTATTGGGCAAACTATCAGTGACCGCAACTGCCAATAATTTATTTCCATCATAGACTTCGATAAACGTTGGCGGTAACCAATGGCAAAAAAGAAAGTGATTATATTGATCTTCACTCGGGGGAAACATGGGGCCGTCAAAATGTCGCCCACGAATGTAATGTTCATATAGCGTATATTGCTCGGCGGTTTGCTCCGATGTTATACGCCAACTCAGATCTTGGTTTTTTGCTAAAGTGCGTTTTTGGCGTTTCGATGGGACAAATTCATGCGTTGGTACACGGATTGGTTGGCATGCACTACATCTAGGGCAACGTGGTTTGTAGATAGAGCTACCACTGCGACGAAAACCTACCGCGAGCAAACGCTCAAATAAAATGGGATCGAGCGTATCTTCTTGGATGACGAGTAGCTGCTCCTGCTGGCCATCAAGGTAGCTGCAGGGAAATATTTGACTGATACCGATAGCGATCGATGCTTTACTCGAGTTCAAGGATGACCTCTTTAGTGGCCCAAGTATTTGGGTCCACGGGATTGTTTCTCAGTTCGCTCAGTAACATTATAAAATCAATGCGTTTAATAGCTTTAGCTCCCAAACTTTCTAGGTGGGGATTCATCACTTGTGCGTCGATGAGTTTGAATCCCATCTTGAGTAAATGTTGTTGCAGTGCTGCAACGGCGGCCTTGGACGCATTGGTTTTACGGTGAAACATGGATTCGCCACAAAATACTTGGCCGATCGCTAAGCCGTAAAGCCCACCGATTAAACGTTCACCTTCCCACACTTCAATGGAGTGGGCATGACCTGTGTGATGCAATTCGCGATAGGCCATTTGAATTTCTTGGGTGATCCAAGTGCCGCTCTGTTTTTCTCTTGGCTGCGCGCATCCCGCCATCACATCGGTGAAAGCGTGATTGATAGTGATCCGCCAAGGTTGCTTTTTTAAGTACTTACGCAGGCTGGTGCTGATGTGAATTTCACCTGGAATAAACACGGCGCGGGGATCCGGCGACCACCACAGGATGGGATCGTCAGAATTAAACCAAGGAAAAATACCGTTGTAGTAAGCAGAGAGTAAACGTTCAGGACGTAAGTCGCCGCCGATAGCCAATAAACCATTAGGATCGGTTAAGGCGAGCTCGGGCGAAGGAAAAGCGTCAAATTCGTGATTCAGGAAAGACAGTGACTTCACAATTGAGTATGATTTAGTTATAGACCTTATTATTAAGTTAGCGGAAATTCAGATATGTGGAAACCTACTCTAGCAAGCTTTATGTTTATTTTTGCTTTTATCATCAGTCCCGCTAATGCTGGCTATGATCGCAATCAAGCCGTGCCAGTTGAGAAAGTACTCTATGGCGATATCACTTCGGTACGTAATATCACCGAAACCCAGTTAATTGAAGACCGTAATCAAGGTTGGAAAACCTTCGGCGGCGCCTTAGCGGGTGGGGTGATTGGTAATCAGTTTGGTGGCGGTTCGGGTCGAGATGTGGCGACGATTTTAGGTGCCTTGATTGGTGGGGGTATCGGTAACCGTTATGGCAGCGGTACTAGCGTGCAATCGTTTAAGCTAGTGGAACTGATGATCAATCAAGAAGATGGTACTCAGGTCATGGTGATCCAAGATTACGATGCTGGCATGACGTTTAACGCGGGTGACAGAGTTCGAGTGGTGTACCTGCAAGGTGGCGTGCGTGTTGATATCGCGATGTAAGCGATTGTCTCATCTTGAATAAGTGCTCATCTTCAGTAAATGGTCATCTTGAGTAACGGACGGTAATGCAATGACACGGACAGAACTAAGCCAATATTTAGCCGATTTTTTACATGTGTCGGCCTTTAAGGATTACGCACCCAATGGGCTGCAGGTAGAAGGCAAGAATGAGATCCACACCTTAGTCACGGGCGTGACAGCGTGTCAGGCCTTGATCGATGAAGCGATTCGATTGAACGCAGATGCGATATTGGTTCATCACGGCTTTTTTTGGAAGAATGAGCCTGAAGTGATCACAGGCATGAAACAACGCCGAATTAAGGCGCTGCTCAAGCATGATATTAGCTTGTTTGGGTATCATTTACCCTTAGATGCCCACCCAATGCTCGGTAATAACGCGACTTTGGGGAGACTGCTTGGGATCATCGACGCAGAAGCCATCGAAGAGGTGGCTCAGGGGCTACTGTGGCGTGGAAAACTTGATCTTGCAGTAAGTGCTAGCGAATTTTCTCACACCCTTGAGAATGCGTTAGGCAGAGCCCCACTGCACATTGGTGATGGCGATGCAAAGATCCAACATGTAGCTTGGTGTACTGGTGGCGCACAGGATTATATCGATGTTGCGGCGAGTTTAGGTGTGGATGCGTTTATCAGTGGCGAAGTGTCCGAGCGAACGTTCCACAGTGCGGTAGAGCAGGGCATACATTATTTTGCGGCGGGGCACCATGCGACAGAACGTTTTGGCATTCAAGCCTTAGGCCGTCACCTCGCCCGCGAGTTTGATCTCGTGCACCATTTTGTGGATATCACCAATCCGGTCTAATCCATTCATAAAGCGGCTTATGATGACCATCTAACTGTTTTATTCCTAAACGAAAGGCGAGCATGGTTCGCCTTTTTTATTGTGGTTTTATTGTTACTTATCGTCACTAAAATCCGTTCCTCTAGCTGATTGTGCAATCAGCTCTTAGCCTTTAGCTGCTGCTAGATTAGCTCCAAAGTGGACAATACAAAGATGCCTAAGGTGCACGTGATCAGCGAGCAGACCGTGGTTAGCGCAATAATATTGGCCGCAAGGGGCGCATTGCCACCCATGGCGCGCGCCATCACATAGCTTGCGGCTGCGGTGGGTGCAGAACTCATTAAAAAAACCAGTGCTAATTCAATCCCTCGATAACCCAACAGCAAGGCCCCAATAGTGATAAAAAGCGGGGCAAAGATCAGTTTCAATGCGGTCGAGAACCAAGTTGAATGCTTTTCATGTTTGAGTGAACCAACATCGAGCGAACCGCCAGTGCACAGTAGCGCTAATGGCAGGGTCATATTGGCAAAGTATTGTCCCGCATCGAGCACCATTTTCGGTACTGGAATAGCAAGCAAATAGAACAACATGCCTGCCATAATGGCAATGATCAACGGGTTTTTGGTGATGGTCTTGATGATCACGCCAAATGCACGTTGGCTGGATTCTTCGCCTTTAGGGCTTAGGCAAATAACCGCTTGAATGTTATACAGCAGCGTCATCGAGGCAACATAGACCGCGGCTAAGGCAACACCAGAACTCCCATAGGCGTTGGAAACGTAAGCTAAGCCGATAATGGCGGTATTGGCTCTAAATCCCCCTTGAATGATCACACCTTGGTCTTTGTGCTTGGGAAATAGCCGCCCAGTTGCATAGGTGGAGAGTATAAAAAACAGGAAATTGGCCACTAAACCATAGCCAATCAAGGGCGCACTGGAGGCGAGATCGTGATTGGAGCTAATAATGCTAAGGAACAGCAAGGCTGGCAGCGTCACGTTAAAGACTAATTTTGATGCAACATCAATAAAGTTTTCATTGATGATTTGGGTGCGTTTTAGGATCACACCGAGTGCCAACATCAAACAGATTGGACCCGTAATCGAGGCAGAAAACAGCAACTGCTCAACGATATTTCCCATAACAACTCCTCGAATTATTCATTTAGCACTGCGTCGATTTTAGACTTGTTACTGATATGAATGTCACATTGCCGTGAATATCTTGTCGATAGAAATACGAGTTTTAACTCGGTCTCTTAAACCACTCAGCTAAAATTAAATGGCTTAAACTCAGTCTTTTAAAAGACTGAGTGACACTTGCGACCACGAATCGGCTCAAACAATCGATATCAACAAATAAGGCCACATAAAATGCGGCCTTATTGATTTTTCGAGCGTTATCTAGCGCAGATTACTTAACCCGCATGCCAGGCTGTGCGCCTTCATGGGGTTCTAAAATCCACAGGTCGCTGCCACCAGGGCCAGCGGCCAAAACCATGCCTTCTGACATACCAAAACGCATCTTACGTGGCGCTAAGTTGGCGACCATCACAGTTAGTTTGCCTTCGAGATCTTCTGGCGAATAAGCCGATTTGATCCCAGCAAACACTTGGCGTGTTTCGCCACCGATGTCGAGCTGCAACTTCAGTAACTTGTCAGCGTCAGCAACATGCTCGGCTTTCACGATACGAGCGATACGCAGGTCGATTTTAGCAAAATCATCAAAGTTGATGGTTTCACTAATAGGATCGTTAACCAGAGGCTCACTGCTGACATTAGATGATTCAACCGTCTTTTCAGGCGCAGCCGTCTTTGGTGCGTCGGCCGTGACTTGCAGGTTATCCTTAGAGTCGGCAACCATAGCATTGACTTTATCCAGCTCAACACGTTGCATCATGGCTTTGAATGGCGCGATTTCATGACCCGCTAAATCTTGGTTCAATGCACTCCAAGTGAGCGGTAGTTGGAAAAAGGCTTCCACATCTTGGGCTAAACGTGGCAATACAGGTTTGAGATAAGTCACTAGAATACGGAACAGATTCAAGGCATTTGAACACACTTGATGAGCCGCTTCCTGTTGATCGTCATGTTTCACCATTTGCCAAGGCGCAGCATCGGCTACAAAACCGTTAGCAATATCCGCCAGTGCCATGATTTCGCGCATTGCTTTGCCGTATTCGCGGCCTTCGTAAAATTCGGCAATCACATCTTGCTTGGCTAGAAACGCTTCAGTCAGGGTGGTGTCGTTAATTTTCGCGAGCTTGCCATCGAAACGTTTAGTGATAAAACCTGCGGTGCGCGAGGCTAAGTTCACTAGCTTACCGACTAAGTCTGAATTCACGCGCTGGGCGAAATCTTCGAGATTTAAATCTAAATCGTCGATACGGCTGCTGAGTTTGGCGGCGTAGTAGTAACGTAAATATTCAGGATCTAAATGATCTAAATAAGTTCGCGCCTTGATGAAAGTACCTTTGGATTTTGACATCTTAGCGCCGTTGACCGTCACATAGCCGTGGGCATAGACGCTGTTTGGCTGGCGGTAACCTGAGCCGTGTAACATGGCTGGCCAAAACAGACTGTGGAAGTAGACTATGTCTTTACCGATGAAGTGATACACCTCGGCGGTTGAATCTTTGCCCCAGAATTCCTCAAAGCTCAGCTCAGGGCGTTTGTCACAGAGGTTTTTGAACGAACCCATATAACCGATAGGCGCATCTAGCCAAACGTAGAAATACTTACCTGGCGCATCGGGAATTTCGAAACCAAAATACGGTGCATCACGGGTGATATCCCATTGCTGCAGACCTTGCTCGAACCATTCGTCGAGTTTATTGGCCATCTCGACTTGCAGGGCACCAGAGCGAGTCCACTCTTTTAGCATGCCTTCGAAGGCGGGCAGGTCGAAGAAAAAGTGCTCAGTGTCTTTCATCACTGGTGTCGCACCCGATACCGCTGATTTTGGATTGATGAGCTCAGTTGGGCTGTAAGTCGCGCCGCAGGCATCACAGTTATCGCCGTATTGGTCCGGTGACTTACACTTAGGACAAGTGCCTTTTACGAATCGGTCTGGCAGGAACATGGATTTCTCAGGATCGAACAGCTGAGAAATACTCTTGCTCTTGATATAGCCGTTCGCACGTAGCTTGAGATAAATATCACTCGCCAGTACGCGGTTTTCATCGCTGTGGGTGCTGTGATAGTTATCGAAGGCGATATTGAAATCGGCAAAATCATGCTGATGTTCTTTGTTCACTTGGGCAATCATGTCTTCTGGCGCTATGCCTAATTGCTGTGCTTTAAGCATGATTGGCGTGCCATGGGCGTCATCGGCACAAATATAGTGGCACTCATGTCCACGAAGCTTTTGATAACGCGACCAGATATCTGTCTGTATGTATTCCAGCATGTGACCTAAATGTATCGGTCCGTTTGCATAGGGAAGTGCGCTGGTCACGAGAATTTTACGTTGTGAAGTTGCCATCTTGTCTCAAATATCGTGGTGGGCCAAAAATATTGGTAGAGATACTAACCGATTACAGGATGATTTTCATCAAAACCTGAGCCAATTGAGCTAAATCTGCGCTAATGTTTTCTGCATTATCTGGTACACTTGGGCAAATTTATTGGTGGGGGTAATTCTTTTGTCTTCAACTCAAACTGATTATCGTCTGAATGACGATCTTCTCGGGCCAGTTCTGGCTATTCTCGATTCATTTGTTGACCCGTATCTCGCGAAAGGGTTAGTGAGCGCAGGATGCGTAAATAAGCTGGCATTGGAAGGTAAGCGTTTGCAGCTTGGCTTAGTCTATCCATACCCTTGTATGACTCAGTATCGCGACACTGTTATGGCGCTGACGAATAAGTTAGCGGTGCTCGATGCTATTGATGAAGTCGAGTGTGAAATCGATTTTCAACCTAAAGCCTACTCAGCGTTATCTTCTATTGCGCCGATTGCCAATGTGAAGCAAGTGATTGCCGTAGCCTCAGGTAAGGGCGGCGTGGGTAAGTCAACCACAGCGGTGAACTTAGCTTTGGCATTAGCGGCCGAAGGTGCGCAGGTGGGTATTCTCGATGCGGATATTTACGGCCCGTCAGTGCCTATGATGTTAGGTATTCCTAATTTCAGACCGCTTTCCCCCGATGGCAAACATATGACAGCCGCCAGTGCCCATGGTATTGCCGCGCAGTCGATTGGTTTTATGCTCAGTGGTGATGAAGCTGCCGTGTGGCGTGGCCCAATGGCCGCGGGCGCGTTAGCCCAGTTACTGAATGAAACCCAATGGCCAGAACTGGATTATTTAGTCGTTGATATGCCACCAGGCACAGGGGATATTCAGCTCACATTATCGCAAAAAGTTCCTGTGAGCGGCGCCGTTATCGTGACTACACCGCAGGATATCGCGCTGGCCGATGCCAAGAAGGGCATCAATATGTTCCAGAAAGTGAACATTCCTGTGCTGGGTATTGTTGAGAACATGAGTTTCCATTTATGTCCTGAGTGTGGTCATAAAGAACATCCATTTGGAACTCACGGCGGCAGTAAAATCGCTGAACGCTATCAAGTTCCACTGTTAGGCGCTTTGCCGCTGCACATCAATATCCGTGAAGCCATGGATAATGGTGCGCCGACTGTCGTTGCCGATCCTGACAGTGAAGTCGCAGCTCTTTATCGGGAAATTGCCCGTAAAGTGGGCGCAGAATTGGCTTTAAAACAAAGCCAGAAAACAGTTTCTATTAGTGTTTCAGATGACGAGTAAGGTTTAAGGGTATGAATTCTCAGCAGTGTGTCATTATTGCAATTGCTGGCGCGTCAGCATCGGGCAAAAGTTTAATTGCCAAAACGATTTTTGACGAATTGCGCCGCGATTTAGGCACAGATCAAATTGGGGTAATTAATGAAGACGCGTACTATCGCGATCAGAGTCATTTATCCATGGATGAACGGGTATTAACGAATTACGATCATCCAAAAGCGCTGGACCATCAATTGTTGTGCACGCATTTACAGTTGCTCAAGTCTGGCGAAGCTGTTGATATCCCTTGTTATAGCTATACAGAACATACACGCACTGCAGAAACTTTAAAGATGACACCGAAAAAGGTGATCATTTTAGAAGGTATCTTATTGCTGACCGATCCTAAGTTACGTGCCCTGATGGACGCGAGTGTGTTTATGGACACGCCGCTGGACATTTGTTTCCTACGTCGCTTAACTCGTGATGTGGCCGAGCGGGGCCGTACTATGGAGTCTGTGATTTCACAGTACAAGAAAACCGTGCGTCCTATGTTCTTACAGTTTATCGAACCCTCGAAACAATACGCCGATATTATCGTTCCCCGTGGCGGCAAAAATCGTATTGCGACCGATATTTTAAAGACTCGTATCCAACATTTACTGGCAAAATAACGACATAAAAACTCAAGGAGTAATAGGCAAGATGCGCTTAACCGATATCGAAATTGAACAGGCCCTTGATAACGGCACTATCGTAATAGAACCTCGCCCAGGCATAGAAGCTATATCAGGCGTCAGTGTTGATGTGCGCTTAGGTGGACAGTTTCGCGTCTTTAAAGATCATACCGCGCCTTTTATCGACTTGAGTGGTCCAAGTGCTGAGATGCAAGCGGCGCTCGATCGGGTGATGAGTGAGATTATCGAAATCCCCGATGGCGAAGCATTTTTCTTGCATCCTGGCGAATTGGCTTTGGCTGTGACTTACGAGAGCGTAACCTTACCTGCCGACATCGTCGGTTGGCTTGATGGCCGTTCGTCTCTAGCGCGTTTAGGCCTGATGGTACACGTAACGGCGCACCGTATCGATCCGGGTTGGCAAGGTAAAATTGTGCTCGAGTTTTATAACAGCGGCAAGTTGCCTTTAGCTTTGCGTCCACGCATGACTATAGGTGCGCTTAACTTTGAACGCTTAAATCATGCGGTTGCACGTCCTTATAACACTCGTAAGAGTGCCAAGTACAAAGATCAGCAAGAAGCGGTGGCTAGCCGTATCAGTCAGGACTAATACGCGTGTTCTGGGTGAATGGCGCATCGCAGGCAAGTGTCGACCCTTCTGATCGAGGGCTTGCCTACGGTGATGGTCTGTTTGCAACGATGCGAACGGACGCTGAGGGGATTATGTTTTTTGAAGCCCATCAAGCCCGTTTAACCGCAGGCGCCGCAAGGCTTGGATTTCAATGGCAAATGAGTGAAGCATTGCAACAGCAACTGAATACCTTAGCCATTGAATATCCTCATCATTGCATTAAGTTAATCGTTTCCCGTGGTGCTGGTGGCCGTGGCTATACACCGCCAGAAACGGTTAATCCTACCGAAATCGTCTCAGTTCATACTATCCCCGGCCATTATGCTCAGTGGCAGCAACAGGGTATTAGCCTTAAAACTTCGTCGGTACGATTGGGTTTGCAGCCTCTGTTGGCAGGGATGAAGCATTTAAATCGACTCGAACAAGTTTTGATTAAATCACACTCTTTACCGCAGGGATTTGATGACTGGTTAGTCAAAGATATCGAGGAGAATGTGATTGAATCTTCGATGGCGAATGTGTTTTTTATCAAAGATAATCGCATTATCACGCCTTCATTAGCCCTGTGTGGCGTGGCGGGTGTGATGCGCGAACAGATCATATTGGCCTTGCTTGAACAGAACATGAATATCGAATGTTTGCCCGTTGGCGCCGAGCGTTTAATCGAATTTGACTCAGCGTTTATCACTAACAGCGTTTTAGGGATTGTGGATGTACTGGCGATAGACTCGCTCAAGTTCACCCGAGCTCCGATTACCGCGCAACTTAGACAGACACTTTCACTCACTCTATGAAAAAAATCATTATTATCGCCAGTTCAACCCTGTTGACCTTGCTAACCTTAGTCTGTTTGGGTGCCTTTTGGGGCTATCAAACAGTTGTCGAATACAGTCAAACGCCGCTGAGTCTCAGCGAGCCTAAAGAGTTGAAGGTTGAACGTGGCACCAGTGTAAATCAACTGGCGCAGCAACTTGCCGATGACGGCGTTATTCAAGATACGTGGAAACTCAAGTGGCTACTTAAGTTTCGTCCTGAGCTTGCCAAAATTCGCACGGGACTTTATGAAATATCACCTTCACAAACGATTACTGATTTACTCAATGATTTGATTGCCGGCAAAGTAAAAACCTTCAGTTTGACCTTAGTTGAAGGTAAAACTATTGTGGAATGGGAACAACAACTTACCAGTGCTCCGCATTTACAAATGTCACCAGAAGCATTTGCAGCAGTATTGATGACACAAGGCGATGATTCTGGTTTGCCTGAGGGGAAATTCTTCCCCGACACTTATCATTATACCGCCGAGGCGGATGCTAAAGTCATGCTGACTCAAAGCTATAAAATGATGGAGCAGGAGCTTGCCAAAGCGTGGGCAGAACGGGCGCCAAATTTGCCGTTAAAATCGCCCTATGAAATGCTGATTTTGGCATCGATAGTTGAAAAGGAAACCGGCCAAGCCCATGAGCGTGAGCAAATCGCCGGTGTATTTGTTAATCGTCTTAACCTAGGTATGCGTCTGCAAACCGATCCGACCGTTATTTACGGCATGGGTGATCGCTATAAGGGTAATATCACCCGCAAAGATTTAGTCGAAGAGACGCCTTTTAATACTTATCGTATCTTTGGATTGCCGCCAACGCCGATAGCTGCACCGAGTAAAGCCTCATTGATGGCCGTGTCTAAGCCCGCCAGTGTGAGTTACCTTTATTTTGTATCGCGCAACGATGGCACCCATGTGTTTTCAACCACGCTTGAAGAACACAATCATGCTGTAGACGTCTATCAGCGTAAGACAAAACCAGCGACGCCAGAAAAATCACCAAAGTAAAAATGCAGAGAAAGAAAATCCAATGTCAGTTTTTGCAAAATTTATCGTTATTGAAGGCTTAGAAGGCGCAGGTAAGTCGAGTGCGATTAACCTTATTCGCGACTTTATTGAAAAGCATACGGGTAAAGCACCGATTTGCACCCGCGAACCGGGCGGTACACCATTGGCTGAACGTATCCGTGATTTAGTTAAGATTGCCGATGCGAACGATCCCCTGTGTGATGAGGCCGAGTGTTTACTCATTTATGCTGCCAGAGCTCAGTTGGTTGCTAATGTCATAAAGCCCGCGCTTGCGCAAGGACAATGGGTATTGGGTGATAGACATAATCTATCGTCATTAGCTTATCAAGGTGGTGGACGAGGGTTAATGCCGTTAGTGGAAGCGGTGAGCACTGCAACACTAAAGGGATTTAAACCCGATCTTACTTTGTACTTAGATTTAGATCCTAAGCTTGGGCTTACCCGTGCAGCTAAACGTGGTGAGCTTGATAGAATTGAGCAACAAGCGATTGATTTCTTTGAGCGAGCACGCGCTACATATCTCAAACTTGCCAGCGAAGACGACAGTATTGTGGTTATAGACGCGAGCCAAACTATGGCCGAAGTGCACAAAGATATCTTAGCCGTGCTTCAGGCGATGGTATGGTAGCCGAGTCCGGATTTACGGCTGAGCAATTACCTTGGCTCGAAGGGCCAAGACAGGCATTTTTAGCGCAATTAGCGCGTCAAAAAATACCTCACGCACAACTCGTGGGCATTGATTCAGCCTATGGTGGTGAGTTGCTGAGTGTGTTTATGGCGCGCGCGGCTATGTGTTTGCAGCCAACGCCTGTGGGCGCGTGCGGTTTTTGTAAGTCTTGTCAGCTCTATGATGCGGGCAATCATCCTGATTTTTATCATATCGCCGCCGATGGCAATCAAATTAAAGTCGATCAAATTCGTGAGCTGTGTACGCGTCTGACAGCCACCGCACAGCAAAGTGGCAGGCGTGTAGCGATTATCCACCACAGCGAGCGTCTTAACTCCGCTGCCGCGAACGCACTCCTTAAAACCCTTGAGGAGCCTGGTAAAGACACCTTACTGATTTTGCAGTCGGATACGCCTGCACGTTTGATGGCGACGGTTAGCAGTCGTTGTCAACGCATTCCTTTTGTCGTTCCTAGTCGAGAGGTCATCAAAAACTGGCTTGCCCAGCGATGTGGTATTCAAGAGGATGTAACTTGGTGTTTGAGTGTGGTGGGTGGGCCGTTAAAGTTGGCTGAGAGCTTGCAGTCTGAGGGTAGCCAACAGAGTCGGTATCAATCCTTGCTACAATTTCGCAAAGATTGGGCACAAAGTTTGTCGTCTGGTCATCTGTGTGCTAGTTTGTTAATAATAAGTGAACAACAAATAATTGATGTTCTTAAGGTTTTGTACCTACTTATACGACAGGTTTTACTGAAAAATAGCCATCAAGATGCGTTTCTTCATGCGCAGCTCGGGAATTTGGCGGCTAAGATCATGGGAATGTGTCATAGCTTAAGCACAATGCCGAGCGTCAATTATCTGGCCCTGTGTCAAAGTTATGTCTTAGAATATAGAGAGATAACAAATAAGTAATATGCCATGGTAGATCTCGTCGTTAATTTTGATACTTTACATCAGTTATATCGTGCCTATATGCCTTTTATTAAGCCGGCAGGATTATTTATTGCGACCAGTGAAAGTCATTATCTTGGCCAACCGCTGACGATTGCGTATCGTTTACCTGGCGCAACTCTCACTAATGAATTTCGTGGTGTTGTGGTGTGGATTAATCCCTTAGGAGCGTCGGGTGGCCGCCCTGTGGGGATTGGCATTAAAATTATTTCTGAGCCAGATAGCCATAAACACCATATCGAAAAGTTACTGTCCCGCGAACTCGCCTCTGGCGATTTAACCTGTACTATGTAGGTTAGCCTGCATTATTGCTCTGGTTTAAACGTCTGATCACTGCCTAAACTGACTATTTACTTCTGTTGAATTTGACCTCGATCCCTTGGCTGGGTATCCTTGTCGTCCTTTGTTACTCTGCTTGGAAATCCTTGTGCTTATTGATTCACACTGCCATCTCGATCGCCTCAAAGCGGCGCCTGATCAACAAACCTTAGAACATATTCTTGCTAATGCTAAAGCCCGTGGCGTGGACTATATGTTGTGCGTGAATGTACGCCAGCAAGGATTTGAATTGATGCGAGATAAAGTTGCAGCCTTCGAACAGGTATTTTTGTCATCGGGTGTGCATCCATTAGACGTTAAAGAAGGCCTCGATGTTGAGCAAATCCGCCGCTTTGCCACCGATCCTAAAGTGGTCGCGATTGGTGAAACGGGGTTAGATTATTTTTATGCAGACGACACTAAGCTGTTGCAACAGCAATGTTTTGAGCAGCAGATTGCCCTTGCGGTAGAAGTGAATAAACCTTTAATTGTCCATACCCGTGATGCACGTGAAGATACGATCAATATGCTTAAGCAGGGCAACGCGGATAACGTCGGCGGCGTGCTGCATTGCTTTACCGAAAACTGGGAGATGGCGAAAGCGGCGATTGACCTCGGCTTTTATATTTCGGTTTCTGGCATAGTCACTTTTAAAAATGCGGGTGATCTGCGAACCGTTATTCGCAAAGTGCCTCAGGATCGTCTGCTAGTTGAAACGGACTCGCCTTATTTGGCGCCGATCCCACACCGTGGACAAGAGAATCAGCCTGCCTATGTGCGCGATGTGGCTGAGTTTGTGGCAGAGCTTAGAGGTGAGCGTTACGAAGATCTTGCTGAATACACCAGCAATAACTTCTTTAATTTATTCAAAGATGCAGCGCGTTTAGTTGGCCGTTAGCTGCAAGTGCTTTGAATCACTTTATGCGATTGCGTGATTGCCAACACCGTGGCAAAAAGACTCAAGCATAAAGGCACTGGCTCAAAGATATTGGCATAAAAAAAGGCCCAAAACGATTAAAGCTGTTTGGGCCTAGGGGAATGGCTCATTGAAGAGCCGTGCGCTACAGGTGAAAGCGCCATGCAGTGCGCTTTACAATAGACTCAGTGTAGTCGAGCTTTTGTCTTATAGTCGCGCTCACTTTCTTCTTTTTTAGGTTATTTATCGCTAAAAAACAGCGAAATTATAACGATTTTGTCTGTTCTGGTAGCAGTAACACTTTATCTTTCACTAAGTCTCTGGGTAGGTTGTTTTTTAACTTATTGCCTAAATGTTTCGCCATGCCTAATGGTGCTCCGCTATAACAGACGATCACTTCACCTTGAGCTTTCACTGCGGTGTTTAGGGCAATATCTCGCCCCATCAAATATTCTTTCGCTTCAACATCGCTCACATCGACCGTTTTTGCGGTTGGGCTGAGCTGTTTTCCTGCTAATGCAATAATCGCTTCATGGCGGACTTTAAAGCCGTGTTTACTGTTATCGGCGAGTTTAATACCAATGCGCTGAAAGCGCATACGGCCGATAAAAGCGTTGAATTCATGCGGAAATAGCCAGAATTCATCATCGCGAACCATGATGAGTTCGTCTGGTAAGCTGATGCCTAAATCCTGCTGAAAATAGTCTTTGATCCCTTGGGCTTGTTTCGCTGATGCGGGCGTGAAGGGAAAGTTTTTCTGTAGTTTAGGCTCTGGTTGTAAACGCGGCACTGAGGCGGTTTTTGTCAATTTAGCGACAAAGAAACCTTCACTGTCGTAAATCTGTGGCCAGACATGTAAGAAGCCTTCGGGCGTTGTAGCTCGATTTGCACCATCAAATAAATCGCTTAAGGATTCAAATTGCACCGCATCGCCGTAGACTTGCTTTAAATACTCGCACACGCCTTGGTTTTCGAGGCGGTTTAAGGTGCAGGTTGAGTAGACCAAACTGCCACCGGGTTTCAGGGCGAGAAACGCCGATTCGATTAAGGCTTTTTGGGTTTCGCTAATCGCCAGCACATCGTCTAGGCTCCAGTGTTTTAGTGCATCGGCGTCTTTACGCACTGTGCCTTCACCGCCACAGGGCGCATCGATAAGCACGGCATCAAAACTTTCGTACAGGTATTCGCCAAATACACGGCCATCGAAATGAGTGAGGGCGCAGTGGCTCGCACCCATGCGCAGCACATTGGCGTGCAATACTTTCACGCGGCTCGCCGAATACTCATTCGCCACCAATAAGCCTTGGTTTTGCATTAATGCGGCCATTTGCGTGGTTTTTGAACCGGGTGCGGAGGCGAGATCGAGTACGCACTGCCACTTTGCACTAGGCGTAAATAGTGCGGTCGGCGGCAACATAGAGCTGGCTTCTTGAATGTAGAATAGACCCTGAATGTGCTCTAAGGCATTGCCGAGCTGTTCTTCTTCGTCGTAACTGATCCAAAATCCGTCTTCACACCAAGGAATAGGATCGAACGTCCAGCCCTTAGGTTGCATCAAGGTCTTAAAGTCGTCACTGCTGATTTTTAAGGTATTGACCCGAATTGAACGTCTAAGCGGCCTGTCGCAGGCGGCAATAAACTCGTCCATGGATAAATGGGCGGGGAGTTCTTGGGTGATTGTATCGATAAAATTTTGATTTAATTGGACCATTGATTTCATTGAACCATAGGAAAATAGACTGTGTATCAACTGGCGCGAGTATATCATAATCCCTTATTGGGTCTGAGATTTTCTCCCGAGCAGCCAAGGCTGCTATTGTGATTTAATGTTTATGCTTGACGATTTGAGCGATATTGGAATGAGTCGCCATAAAGCTAGCACTCAGTAGCCATGAGCTAATAGAATAAAAACAAATAAAAATAAGGGGATTAGCGTGCTGAATCGCGTGTGGTTGGCTTTTTTTATCACAGCATTGCTTGCAATAGCAGTGCAACTGTTCAATGGGCACATAGAAGTCCTATCGGCTTCGGTCGCCGCATTATTTGCGAGTGCTAAGCTTGCTGCTGAAATTTCCCTTGGGCTGATTGGCGTGCTTTCCCTGTGGATGGGATTGATGCAGGTAGGAGAAAAGGCTGGCGTTGTCGGCGCTATTGCCTTTGTGTTTGAGCCATTACTGCGCCGTTTGATGCCTGAAGTGCCCAAGGGGCATCCGGCCTTTGGCAGTATCACGATGAATTTAACAGCGAATATCTTTGGGTTAGATAATGCTGCCACACCACTTGGTTTAAAGGCGATGCATGATTTACAGAGTTTAAATCCGCTAAAAACCGTGGCGACTAATGCGCAAATCTTATTTTTAGTACTCAATACTTCCTCTGTGACCTTAGTGCCTGTGACGGTATTCCTTTATCGTGCCCAGCAAGGTGCCGCTGCGCCTGCGGATATTTTCTTGCCGATTTTACTGGCTACTTCGGCATCGACATTGGCGGGCTTGCTGGTTGTGGCGTTAGTGCAGCGGATTTCATTATTAAACTCAGTGGTGCTCGGTTATGGCGCCTTGATGCTCTCAGGGTTAGTGGCGAGTGGTTTTTATCTGATGACCTTAAGTGCTGAGGCCATTGGCACAGTGTCGACGGCAATGGGCAATGGTATTTTGCTGTTATTGGTATTTACCTTCGTGATTGTTGCGGGCATCCGTAAGGTGGCGGTTTATGATGAGTTTATTGAAGGGGCGAAGGCGGGTTTTGCTCAATCTATCCAGTTGATCCCTTATTTGCTCGCCATGTTATTAGCGATTGGTTTACTGCGCGCATCCGGCGCCTTGGATTATCTGTTGCACTTGATTGCCACTGGTGTGCGGATATTGGGTTTTGATACGCGTTTTGTCGATGCAATGCCGACCGCGCTAATGAAACCTTTTAGTGGATCAGGCGCTAGAGCCATGATGCTTGAGACAATGGATCACCACGGAGTAGATTCCTTTGCGGGTCGATTAGCGGCGATTTTTCAGGGTAGCACTGAAACCACTTTCTATGTTCTTGCTGTGTATTTTGGTTCTGTGGGTATTCGCCATGGACGCCACGCCTTAGCTTGCGGTTTAACCGCGGACTTTGCGGGGATCAGCGCCGCAATTGCTGTTTGCTATTGGTTTTATGGTTAACAGGATGGCAAGTGTCTTGAGCACCCTAGAATGTGCCAATAACAGTTCGAGAAGCTAAAAATAAATCAGGCGCATTATGCGCCTGATTTATTTGTAAGAGCTTTAATATTAGTGCGTTGGTGTAAGTATTTTGATGAAAAGAATTACTGGGCTGGTGCCCATTGCTGCCATTCGTTTTCGGCTTTGTGTTGCAATCTTAATACTGTGCCAGTCGCTAAACGATTATCCCCTTGAGTCGTGTCCTTAGTCGCCACATTGATGCCGCCAGCGAGTAAGGTTTCCAGCGAGCCCGCTTCGATTTGTGCACCTGAAAAGAGGCCGACATCGACTTTAATCCCTGAGGCATCCCAGAACTGACTGCTTTGATTCACTAAGTGACTGTACTGAGCCTCGATATGGGCCTGCATCAATACACTATTACCCTGTGTCGATAGGCTATAACCGTCGATTTGACCGACTTTAATCCCTCGGAAGAAGATAGGTGTGCCGACTTTCATTGAGCCTAGGCTAGTATCTTCTAGAATGAATTTCAGCGCATCTTCGGCAACATTGGCATAGCTGCTGGCAGCGAGGTTGGCAACAAACTGGGTCGCTTTTTGACTGCCCTTACCCGGTAATACTCCTATGTAAGGACCTGTGATCAGCGTTTCTGGCGCTTTGATCCCCGCCAGAGAAATTTGTGCATCCACTAAATGATATTCACAGTCACTGCGGCTGAAATGTTCGGCATATTCCCCGTAGAGATATGCGCTAGCTGTGAGTGTATTAAGATCCGCATTGAGCTTCACCTGCGACACTTCACCCACTTGATGACCTTGATAGCGAATCGCGGCCTTGGCCGTCAGTTTGCTGGAGGCGGGTAATGTGAGGCGAATTGCCTGCGCCTGAGTTAATGCCAACTGCTTGCTCTCATAGAGTTTTAACGGGGTTGTATTGCTCACTTTGTCATTGCTATCAAGCAGTCCCAGACTGATGCTGCCCTTTAATGCCCCTTGTAGCGGGGCAACGGCGACATCAATACCGGCAAGACTGGCACTGATATCCACGGCGCTGTTACGCCAGAATACTTTTGGCTTTTTCAGCAAGGGTTGAAACTGTTTGTCTATGGCGAGCTTGATAGCGAAGTCTTCGGTTTTGCTTTGCCAGTTCACTGAGTCAACTGTGCCAATTTGCATTTTTTTATAATAAATCGGTGAGCCTTGGCTGACATCGGCGCCATCTTGACTGATTAACGTTAAATGCACTTGCTGCTGACGATCATAAAAAGCTGTCGCGGCATCCACAGAGCTAAAGAGGGTCAGAGCGCTGTTAGCAGCTAAAGGTGTGTCGCTTTGACCTTGGATCAAGCTAACTGCACCTTGAGTGAGCGTTGTAAAATCCCTTGCTTTGACTGAGACCCCGTCTAACGATGCGTTTACCGTTAATGCCGACTCAGGCACAAAATAGCTGTCGATGCGAATTAGACTGGCAAACTCAGGTTGTAGCTCGAGTTGGTATTCCACTGCCGATAAATCTTTGGTTAACTTAACCGCAAGCACTGAACCAATGGGGATTTGCTTGAAGCGAACTTGAGCGCCCGCTGAAATGCCCATGTTTTCGGCTGAGGTTAAGGTCAAGAAACGCTTCTTCGATTGCAGTAAATCAGGCGCTTTGGCTTGTAAGGCAAAGCTGCTTGGTACCGCGCTTTTGGTGTTGATGCCTGGCAGGAAGTTGATCACGCTACCTGTCAGTAAGCGTTCTGGATTCTTAATGCCTGAGAGGGAAATATCAGCACCTTCAAGCCAAAACACGCCGTCGTTAGTTAACAGTGAACCGTATTGAGGTTCAAACTTAGCCACGGCTGTAACACCATTGGACGTGAGTTGTTTACTTAAAATACTGCCAATGCTCATGCCGCGATAAACGATGCGGGTACCTTTGTCGATACCGTTAGCGTCAGCCATGGTTAGGTTTATTTCTATGCCGCCAAGGGCGGTGGTTTCTGAATCATAAAGCGAAAAAACGTCACCGTTTTTAGCTATGTCTGCTTTATCGTCAGAGCTGAAACTCACGCCGCCAGCCAGAATGGATGCCAAACTCTCTGAACTGACTTTAACTCCAGTTAGTGAAGCATCAATTTTGACGCCAGAAACATTCCAAAAGTGAGAATTTTTCTTCACTAATCGCGCGTATTGCTCTTGAATGAAAGCGCTGATAATGACTCTTTGATTGCCATCTAAACGATAGCTGACCACGCTACCCACAGGGATTTGGCGGAAAAATATTGGCGAGCCAACATCGAGCGAACCGAGTTTATCGGAGGTCAATTCGACCATCACACCTTCTGAGCCGATTTGCATCGGCGGCGGTTGGCGTTCTGCCTCGAAGAAGGTTGATGCATTGCCTTTACCGGGTTGAATAGCAATGTAGTTACCGGAAAACAGCGCATCTAAGCCTTCAACACCTGTAATACTTGCTTTAGGTGTGACAAGCCAGAAGAGGGTTTCTTTATTCAAGAAAGGCTTAGCGCGGTAGTCCATCATGACCTTGACGTTCACACCTTTGAGATCGTCATCTATGCCAATGTCTTTCACTTTACCGACAGTCAAACCTTGGTATTTGACTAAGGTTTTACCCACATCAATCCCTGTGGCGCTCGGAAAGTGAATTTGAATTTCAACCCCCGATTCTTTAATGCTCTTAATGCCCAGCCAAGCACCTAATGCCAACGCGACAATAGGAAGCAGCCAAATGGGCGAAAAGAGTTTTTTCTTTACAACTTTCGGCGATTCAATTTGTGTCATCTTGAGGTTCCAATCGATCCCAGAGTAAACGAGTGTCTAAAACTTTTGCGGCTAACTGAGTTAACAGAATAACCAAGGCAAATGCGGTAGCCGCAGGCGCGGGTTTCGCGTCGAGTAATTGTCCCATGTTCACTAATGCTACTGTGATTGAGATGACAAATAAATCGAGCATTGACCAGCGGCCAATCCATTCGATGATGTGAAAACCCACCATCAATTTCTTTTTTGAAATCGGAATATCAAAGCTGATCGCACACAGATAAATGGATAAGCCGATGATTTTAATCCATGGTACTAAAATACTGGCGGTAAACACTATGATGGCAATAGGCAGCATATCTGAATGCACTAAATGCAAAATGCCCGAAAAAATGGTGTCGTGCCGCACTTGCCCCTGATTGGTCAGCATAGTGATAGGGTAAATGTTGGCTGGCACCAGCAAGATGG
Organism: Shewanella sp. SM20; assembly: GCF_025654545.1. Classification (NCBI taxonomy): domain Bacteria; kingdom Pseudomonadati; phylum Pseudomonadota; class Gammaproteobacteria; order Alteromonadales; family Shewanellaceae; genus Shewanella; species Shewanella sp. SM20. Next base: position 100,549 of record NZ_JAKKRK010000005.1, read on the forward strand.
CAGCGGTAATCAACAAAGCCCAACTTTTTTGCAGGCTGGAATAGTCTCTGACGTGCAACTCAGTTTCACAGCGCTGACAGTGCGTGAGTTCACTGCTGTTGAGTTGGCGACACACTTTACAGAGACATAGGCCGATATCTTTACCTTGTTGTTTCATATCAGCTATGACCTTCCAATAACGTCCACATATGTTCTAAATCGTATTCTCTTTGTAGAAACAAGGTCACGAGAAACAGCATAGTGAAGCAAAATGTGCCCATACCAAAATAAATGTCCGAAAAATCAGATAGCTGAAATGATGAAACTAAGAAGCTGATCACATAAATTTCCAGCATAGTGAGCTGCGATAAGATACCATGAAATTTTAATAACTGCTTCAATGAGTTACGCCAAAAAAGGCTACTCAACCCCCATTTTACAATTAAAATCTGTGTCAATATCGATAACAGTAATAAGCCTGGACCTATCACAGCTGCGGCAAGTACGGCGACACCTACAACCCAATAGCCTTGGTCAAATACTGCAAATGCCCCTTGGAAAACCGTAGTAGTACGAATACTGCCGAAAAAGTGGATCTCGAGTACGGGTAAAAAATTGGCAGGGAAATAAAACACTAATGCCGAAATACATAGGGCTAACATACCATTCACAGAGCAGTATGGCGTGTCATAAAGTGCAGTGCTGCAACGAGGACAGAGTGCTCTAACGCCGCTTGGCAAGGCACGTTTGCGGACTGCTAAATCGCAGGAGCGGCATAGGGTTACTGAATTTTCTGCTGCGTTTTCATGCATATAAAAATATATATTAGCCTAATAGGAGTAATAACAGCGAGATCGGTGCAAAGTGTCGTGCTAGTTAGCTGTTAAGCCACGTCTAGCGCTTTATAATCTTGGCAACGAAAGTACGCTAATAATATCAGATTAATCAGAACACTTGCATCACAAGTTCAATCTATGTCACTCTAGTTACTGTATATAAAAACAGTGCGAGGGCAGTCATGGCAGTAATAACACAGTTTGTCGTGGTCAGAGAAGGGGTTGAAAAGATGACATTCACATCTAAGAAGGAGGCTGATGCCTACGATAAGATGCTCGATATCGCCGATAACCTTATCCCCTTCATTCAAAAAGCTGATTTGGGTATAGATGAAAGTGTGGGTGAAAAGCTCGCATTCTATTTTGCTAACAATAAAGATGAGCTGACGAACTTGCTTAAAGGCGCCGTTCAGGTTAATAGTACGCCAACGAATCCGCCTGCAGCGAAAAAAGCGGCTAAAAAGACCGAAGCAGCAGAATAAAATTGTTAGGAAATGTAATGAAATCGAAATTTTATGAGTCACTTAACCGTCAAGCCTTGGCCTTGTTGGAAGGGGAAGATGACCTTGTTGCGGCGATGGCGAATTTTTCAGCCTTGCTCAATGATAATTTAACTGAGCTGAACTGGGTGGGATTCTACGTCATGCGTGGCGAACAACTGGTACTAGGCCCGTTTCAAGGTAAAGTGGCTTGTACACGCATTCCGTTAGGAAAAGGTGTGTGTGGTACAGCAGCATTCACTAATCAAACTCAGCGAGTGGCTGATGTCCATCAATTTGATGGTCATATTGCCTGTGATTCTGCCAGTAATTCTGAAATCGTTGTGCCAGTTCGTGCGCAAGGTAACGTGGTTGCCGTGCTCGATATTGATAGTCCTATCTTCGATCGTTTCGATGAAGAAGACCAAAAGGGGCTGGAATTACTGGTTAAAAGTTTTGAAAACTGCCTATTTGATTAATTTGCGTACAATAACGCATAATTCATAGTCGCAATCGGTGGCGTGCGCCTTATAATATGCGCCTGCACGCATTAAGCTGGTTTGATTGGCATGCAATGAATAAGCTTAGTGTTTTGAGCTGACAAAATTTGTTAAGGTATATTTTTTAACTTTAGTAAACGCGGCTAGGATGCTAATTTGTACGTTGACTCAATATTGAGTTTAACGAAGATAAACGACATGTAAGAAGCTGATATATATCACCTCGAATCGATGTCCCTTTTTGACTGTGGAAGTAATGATGGAATCAACAGAAAAGTTGACCGACACCAATGCAATTTTGGCGTATTTGTATGAAACATTTCCTTTGTGCTTTATTGCTGAAGGTGAAACTAAGCCATTAAAAATCGGATTGTTTCAAGATTTGGCTGAAAGGTTGGCTGATGATTCTAAAGTCAGTAAAACTCAGCTCAGAGTTGCCTTGAGACGTTACACCAGCAGCTGGCGCTATTTAAAGTGCGTTAAAGCGGGCGCACAACGCGTAAACCTGGATGGCGAACCTTGCGGCGAGTTAGAGCAAGAGCACATTGATCATGCTCAAGCCATGTTGAAAGAGAGTCAGGATAAGGCCAAAGCGAAACGTGCAGCACTTGCACCTAAGCCTGCGGCGAAGAAAGCACCTAAAAAGGTGGCCGTTCCTCAGCGTCCTAAAACTGAGCGTCCTGCTAAGCCTGCACCAAAAGCTGCAGCGCCAGTCGTCAATTATGTTCAAGCACAATTGACTGATTTAACGAAAAAACAACGCGTCAATGTTAAATTAGGTATGACACCCGTAGCCGGTGTGATTACTGACATTAACAAGGAAGATATTCATGTTCAGCTTGATAGTGGCCTAACGATTAAAGTTAGAGCAGAACATATCCTGCTGTAATCATTTATTAAAACGGAGTAACTTGTTGATGCGAAAACTCACTTTGGCTACCTCGATCGCCACTGTTTTTGTCGGATTCTCGGCTTGGGCCGTACCACCCACGATTCAAATCAGCGAGTTACCCACTCTCAAGCAGGAAGCGCAACATAAGGTTGCGAGCAAAAGGGTAACGGACTTATACACTCGTTCGCACTATCATAGATTCAATCTTGATGACGCCTTTTCTGCGCAAATTTTTGATCGTTATCTACAGCAGTTAGACTATCGCCGCAATGTGTTAACCCAAGCGGATGTCGATAGTTTTAAACCTTATGCAACCCAATTCGATGACATGCTCAGTTCTGGTGAACTTGAGCCTGCCTATAAAATGTTTGATATCGTCCAAAAGCGCCGCTATGAAGGCTTTGTCTATGCTTTATCTCTATTAGACAAAGAGATGGATTTTTCTGCGCCCGGTGATGCCTATGAGTACGACCGCGATGAGGCCGCATGGCCAAAAGACCAGACAGAAATTAATGAGTTATGGCGTCAACGTGTTAAATACGATGCACTAAATCTTAAACTCACAGGTAAGAAATGGCCTGAGATTGTTGATATCCTCCAAAAGCGTTACAACAACGCCATTAAACGGCTGATTCAAACTAACAGTGAAGACGTGTTCCAAGGCGTGATGAATGCCTTCTCCCGTAGCATTGAGCCACATACAAGTTACCTTTCACCACGCAATGCTGAACGTTTCCAAATGGAAATGAACTTGAGCCTTGAAGGCATTGGTGCTCAACTGCAACTTGAAGACGATTACACTGTCATTAAAAGTTTAATTACTGGCGGCCCTGCTGCGGGCAGTGAAAAACTGTCGCCGGAAGACAAGATTGTCGGCGTCGGTCAAGAAGGCGGTGAAATTGTTGATGTGATCGGCTGGCGTTTAGACGACGTGGTTGATCTGATCAAAGGTCCTAAGGGCAGTAAAGTTGTTTTGCAAATTTTACCGAAGAAAGGCGGTTCGAATGCGAAGCCGTTCGACGTTACCTTAGTTCGCGACAAAATTCGTCTTGAAGATAGAGCTGCAACCTCTAAGGTGATTGAGCCTAAAGACGGCGAGTACGCAAATCGCAAAGTCGGTGTGATCCAAATTCCTGGTTTCTATATGAATTTGTCGCAGGACGTTGAAAAAGAGCTCGTGAAGTTAAACGACGCCAAAGTAGAAGGCATAGTCATCGACCTTAGAGGTAACGGTGGTGGTGCATTAACGGAAGCCGTGCTGCTGACGGGACTTTTTATCGATATGGGCCCTGTAGTGCAAATTCGTGATGCCGATGGACGAGTGTCTGCGCATCGTGATAACGACGGTAAAACCAGTTATGCAGGACCATTGACTGTGATGGTTGACCGTTACAGTGCTTCAGCCTCTGAAATTTTTGCTGCCGCATTGCAAGATTATGACCGTGCACTGATTGTCGGTGAGTCGAGTTTTGGGAAAGGCACAGTACAGCAGCATAAGAGCCTAGGCCGTATCTACGACATGTATGAGAAGCCAATTGGCCATGTGCAGTATACGATTCAAAAGTTCTACCGTATTAATGGTGGTAGTACACAGATTAAAGGTGTGACCCCCAACATTGCTTACCCAAGTGCGTTGGAGCCGGGCGAGTACGGTGAAGCTGAAGAGAAAAATGCTTTACCTTGGGATAAAGTGCCAATGGCGCAATATGGTACGCTTAATGATGTTACGCCTGAGTTAGTGACTAGCCTTGAATCTAAGCACCTTAACCGTATAAAAAACAGCGTAGAGTTTGCCTATATCAATCAAGATATTGCCGACTTTAAAAAGCATCACAAAGAGAAAACTGTGTCTCTGGTTGAAAGTGAGCGTATTGCTTCCCGTGAAGCCGATGAGAAAAAAGTCCTCGACAGAACAAACGAGCGTCGAGTCGCCAATGGTTTAGCACCGGTTAAATCAATGGAAGACATTAAAGACGACGCTGAATTGCCAGATGCATTTTTAGACGAAACCGCTTATATCACCTTAGATATGGCTGATGTGCAAAAAGTGGCTAAAACTAGTGCTAAGTAGGCGCTAGTCGAGTCGATTTATCCGATATCAAAACGCGCTTATGGCGCGTTTTTTCTTATTTAGATCAGCGTTAAAGGGATCGAAATGACACAAGCTCAAGCAAAATACTTAAAAGATTATCAAGCGCCACTTTTTACGATAGAGACTATCGATTTAGCATTTAATTTGGCTGGCAATGAAACCCAAGTGCAGGCGATCAGTCGTATAAAACGCACTTCAAAACATGCACAAGCCTTAGTGTTGGATGGCGAAGATTTGACCGTTGTTTGGCTGACTGTTAATGGTGATGCTGTGCCTTACCATGTTAGTGCAGGTCAATTAGTTCTAGAAACTGAGCTTGATGAGTTTGAGCTGAACATTATCACTAAGCTCGATCCTGAAGCTAATTCGAGCCTTGAAGGGCTCTATATGTCCGATGGTGCCTACTGCACGCAATGCGAGGCAGAGGGCTTTCGACGTATCACTTATTTCCTTGATCGCCCTGATGTATTAGCTAAATACACAGTTCGTATTGAAGCCGATAGCGCCGCATTCCCGTTTTTACTGAGTAACGGTAATTTGATTGATCAAGGTGAGTTAGATGGTGGACGCCATTATGTTTGCTGGCAAGATCCATTTCCAAAACCAGCGTATTTATTTGCCTTAGTCGCTGGCGATTTTGATCTATTGCAAGATGAGTTCATTACTCGCAGTCGCCGTAAAGTGATCCTGCAAGTGTTCGTTGATAAAGGTAATTTACATAAAGCACACCATGCGATGGCATCACTTAAGAAATCCATGGCATGGGATGAGAGCCGTTTTGATCTTGAGTATGATTTAGATATTTACATGATAGTGGCCGTCGACTTTTTCAATATGGGTGCGATGGAAAACAAAGGCTTAAATATCTTTAACACTAAATATGTGCTTGCAGATACCTTAACGGCCACCGACGAGGATTACCACGGCATTGAATCGGTTGTAGGCCATGAGTATTTCCATAATTGGACAGGAAACCGCGTAACGTGCCGCGATTGGTTCCAGTTAAGTTTGAAAGAAGGCTTAACGGTTTTTCGCGATCAAGAATTTAGCTCAGATTTAGGCTCTCGTGCTGTGAATCGAATTCACGCAATTAAAGTGATCAAGAATCAGCAATTTGCAGAAGATTCTGGCCCTATGTCCCATCCTATTCGTCCAGAATCTGTCATTGAGATGAATAATTTCTACACTGTGACTGTGTATAACAAGGGCGCTGAAGTCATCCGCATGATGCACACTTTGCTCGGCGAAGAAAAGTTTCAGGCGGGAATGAAACTGTATTTTAAACGCCACGACGGCCAAGCTGTCACCTGTGATGATTTTGTGGCGGCAATGGAAGATGCCAGCGGCGTGGATTTAACCCAATTCCGTTTATGGTATAGCCAAGCCGGTACGCCGATTGTGACTGCGATGGACAGTTTTGATGCGCAAACGGGCGTTTATCAATTGACCCTTAAACAAAGTCTAGTGAACTGTGCATCACCGCTGCATATTCCGTTTAGCTTAGAGCTCTTAGATGCGAAGGGCCATTCTTTAGTGAATGAGATTCTCGATTTTACTCAAACTGAACAAGTGTTTAGCTTTGATGGACTCACTCATAAACCCGTCGCTTCGTTACTGCAAAACTTTTCCGCTCCCGTCAAATTACAATATCGATTCAATGTGGATCAACTCGTTCACTTGATGCGTTTTGCTAGCAGCGAAGTGGCGCGTTGGGAAGCTTCTGTGACCTTAGTGAGCCAAGCTATTTGGCAAAATGTGGCGAGTTTACAACAGCAACAAGCTATGGCTCTCGATCCCCGTGTGCGCGATAGTTTTAAAGGTGTGTTGTTAGATACTGAGCTTGATCCGGCATTGATCGCCGAAATATTAGCGATACCTACGGCTTCGGCTTTGATTGAGCAAACAGAGAATGTTGATCTAGATGCGTTAGCTTTAGCACGTGAATTTGTACTAATAGAGCTCGCTTCACATAGTGAAGATGAATTGATTGCGCTATATCGTTCTTTAGTCGCAGTAGAGAGTACGCAGGCAAGAGCCCTTAAAAATCAGTGTTTAACTTGGTTAGCTCGGGTGTCGGATGAGGCCGAGGGGTTAGTGATTTCTCAGTTCGATAACGCCAGTAATATGACGGATTCTCTTGGTGCGTTGACGGCAGCCAATGTTGGGAATTTACCTTGTCGTGATGAACTGATGACGACATTTGAGCTACGTTGGCAGGATACGCCATTAGTGATGGATAAATGGTTTATGTTGCAAGCGACCCGTGATGCAGATGATGTGATTGAGTGTTTGCGTCAGTTGCAGCAACACAAGTGTTTTAGTATGAGCAATCCAAACCGAGTGCGTGCTTTAGTGGGCAGTTTTGCTGCCGGTAATATTTATCAATTCCACCGTAGAGACGGTAAGGGTTATGCTTTCTTAACCGAATGCTTAATGACCCTTAATAAGCTCAATCCGCAGGTTGCGGCCCGTATGGTGACGCCATTGATCCAGTATCATAAATTCGACTTAGGCCGCCAAACTTTGATAAAAGCCTGTTTAGGGCAACTTTTGGCTTTGCCTGACTTATCTAAGGATATGTACGAAAAAGTCTCTAAAGCATTGGCAAAATAGCAGTTTGTAGGAGGAGGGCAGCAGTCTGTGCTGCTCTGATATTATGGAACTGTATTTCAAACTATCGATCAGTTATCGAGATTTCTTACCTTATTATCAAGGGCTTGCCGATAAAGTTGAGGTTCGTGAAACTCAAGGGCGGATTTTGTGGATTAATGGCCGTCATTTTAGGCGTTTTTTAACCGAAAATGGCATTCAAGGCTATTTCAAATTGGTTTTAGATGACAAGGGACAATTTGTTTCATTAAATCGAGTTTAGTCTTAATTTGTTTATCTTTACTTAGAGTAATTACTTTAAACGGTCGGCTGATTACTAAGCTCGCTTTGTGATATTTTATTTTTAAATATGTTAATGAATTATATGATTTTTTAATGTGTTTTTATGTTTCATTCCTATTCCGCTTTTCGCTAATTTAAATCTCTCCTTTTTAGTTAACGGTACAAATGTACCTACATGCTTAATTCTTTAGAAAATTTTCTCTAACTGCGCCTTGCTCAAGGGGATTAATTGCTGTAACAATGATGTTACCTGTGAGCTAACAAGATGTTGGTTGTAATTCCTAAAACAAAGAATCCAGCAGGGTACGGAGAGCTAAAATGAAAATTGTTAAAAATAGTTTTAACAAATCGGCGCTTGCTTTGGGGGTGGCGTCGGCATTGAGTTTGTTAATGATCCCAAGCGTTAATGCAGTATCTTTTAATTGGGGAGAGGTTGAGGGCACATTTGACTCAACTTGGACTGCTGGTGCGAGCTGGCGTGTAGGGGAGCGCGATTGGGAAGGTCAAATTGGTAAGGTTAATCAACCCCAATTCGATTGGTCTACTTACAGCGCATTTGGCAATACTAAATATACTTCTGCTGAGATTTGGGCCCAGCCCGGATCGTATTCCAGTAACAATGACTTAAGTAATTTACTTTATTCTCAAGGCGATACTACGTCCGAAATCGTTAAAGGTTTGCATGAATTGTCATTGAAATACAAAAACTACGGTTTATTCGCTCGTGGTATGTATTTCTATGATCGTAAACTCAATGACGGTAATTATGATTTTAATGATCCGATAACGGGCAAAGAGTTTGACCCTTGCGAAGATAACCGTGCTTCAGAAGTTCAATGTAAAGATATTCGCTTACTCGATGCGTTTGTGTATGGCAACTTTGACCTCAACGATGGCGCTAATCCATTATCTATTCGTGTAGGTAATCAAGTGGTGTCATGGGGTGAAAGTACACTGATTGCCCATGGGATCAGTGAAATCAACGCCGTTGACTTGAACATACTTAATGCGCCAGGCGCTGAACTAAAAGAAGCGTTCAGACCTCAAGGCATGGTGTGGGCTTCCCTTGGTTTGACGGATTCATTAACGGTAGAAGCATTCTATCAATATGATTGGCAACCTATTTGGGTTCCAACACCGGGTTCTATTTTTGCGACTAACGATTTTGCGGGTTTCGGTGGTTACGCTCAAAACGCTCAGCTTGGGTTTAATGCTAACCCTGACATCAATTTAGACTTCGTAATGCAAGAATACGAGCGTTTAGCGGGCATGATTGCCAGCGGCCAATCTATTCCGACACAGCAATTGGTTTCTATGGCCTTAGCCTACCCAACAAAAGTGACGCTAGTGCAGGATGAGGCAGAGCCAAGCAATGATGGCCAATATGGTATTAAGCTGGGTTATTACGCGCCTTCACTGGGTGAAACCGAATTTGGTTTTTATTTCATGAATTACCATAGCCGTCGTCCTCTTATCAGTGGTACTGCCGCCGATTTTAGCACGGGTGCACTTTTGTCTGATCTGGCGACCATAGGTCAAAATTCGGGCAACATTGATCGTGAATTGCTGCTCAATTTGAAGAGTTTCTCTAAGGCGCAAATCGTTTATCCAGAGGATATCAAGCTTTACGGTTTCAGTTTCAATACCTTGGTTGGTGATACCTCTGTCGCGGCTGAAATTGCCCATCGTCAGGATGAACCACTGCAAATCGATGACGTAGAATTGTTGTTTGCCGGTATGCCACAGCAGTTAGCTAACGCTGGTCTTCGTCCAGATCTCGATGGTATTTCACAGATTAAAGATGTTAAGCCGGGTGAAACCGTGGATGGCTTTATCCGTCTTGATACCACTCAGGCGCAGATGACTTTCACCCATTTATTTGGTCCAACGTTAGGTTTAGATAACTTGACTATGTTGGCCGAAGTGGGTGGCGTGTGGATCCATGATATGCCAGGTTTTGATGAGCTACGTCTCAATGGCCCAGGTACGTCACGTTCTGGCGGCAACCCAGATATGCCCGGCATCATTCAAGCCTTGCACAATGGTCCTGAAACTAACCCGTTCCCAACCGACTTTGCTTGGGGATACCGTTTAGTTGGAAAGGCGGATTTCAACAACGTATTTGCTGGGGTCAATATGTCTCCACGGGTGATTTTCTCCCATGACGTTGATGGCATTACACCTGATCCTATGTTCCTGTTCACGGAAGGACGTAAGTCTGTCGCGCTAGGCGTTAACTTCGACTATCAAAACCGTTGGGGTGCAGATATCTCCTATAACAATTTCTTTGGCGGTGTCGGTACGACGAATGCGATGGCAGATCGTGATTATGTTTCATTCAATATCAAGTATTCGATCTAAAAGGACTCAAACAATGAAGAAACTGACGATATTGGCGAGTGCAGTCATGCTGGCGTTCGCAGCGCCAGTCGCTATGGCTAAGATATCAGAAGCTGATGCGGCAAAACTTGGCAATGAACTTACCCCTTTAGGTGCTGAAAAAGCAGGTAATGCTGATGGTTCTATTCCTGCGTGGGATGGTGGGATCACTCAGCCTGTGGCGGGTTATACTAAAGGGATGCATCACCCAGATCCTTTCCCTGAGGATAAGATTGAATTTACTATTACCAATGCTAACAAGGCGCAATATAAAGATTTTTTAACGCAGGGTCAGATGAAGTTGTTCGAACTTTACCCTGATACCTACAAGATGAATGTGTATAAGACTCGCCGTAGCGCCTCTGTACCACAGTTCGTTTACGATGCGACTAAAGTTAACGCGACTCGTGCTGAACTGATTGCACAGGGCAATGGTATTTCTGGCGCGGCTATTGGTATTCCATTCCCGATCCCTGCAAATGGTTTAGAAGCAATTTGGAACCACATTTTGCGTTTTCGTGGTATCGATATCGAAACTTCCCGTAGCCAAGCTGCACCGACAGCCGATGGTAGCTATAGCTTAGTGGAAACGGCTGAGGAAATTCGCTTCGAATATTCTCGTCCAGAAATTACCTTAGATCAGCTTAAAGCCAGCAATACGCTGTTCTACTTTAAGCAAGTGGTGACTCAGCCTGCACGTTTAGCAGGTACAGCCTTATTGGTTAAAGAAACCATGGATCAAGAGGCGCTTCCCCGCCAAGCTTGGACCTATAACACAGGTCAACGTCGAGTCCGTAAAGCGCCGAACGTGGCTTTTGATACACCGGGTACAGTGTCAGATGGTCTGCGTACGACAGATGATTTCGATATGTTTAACGGCTCCCCAGTGCGTTACAACTGGGAACTGGTTGGCAAAAAAGAAATTTATATCCCGTACAACGATTACAAACTGCATTCGGATAAGCTGAAATATGACCAAATATTGAAACCTGGTCATGTGAATCCTGAGTACGTTCGTTGGGAAAAACACCGCGTATGGCAAGTGAGGGCGACGCTGAAAGACGGTATGCGCCACATTTATAAAGTGCGCGATATGTACCTTGATGAAGATTCATGGCAAGTGTCAATCGCCGATCTCTACGACAACCGTGATCAGTTGTATCGTGTGGCCGTTGCACATGGCTTGAATTACTACGAAGTACCTGCACAGTGGGATACTTTGGAAGTCTTCCATGATTTGCAATCCCGTCGTTATCTCGCCATGGGCTTAGACAACCAAAGTGGCATGTATAACTTCGATGCCAAACTGACTGAAGCTAACTTTACCCCCGATGCATTGCGTCGTGAGGGTATCCGTTAATAGGCCAAGTACAAAGGGGCGCTTAGCGCCCCTCATTAGTTTAAGGAAGTTTGTATGTCGTTTCGCATCCTTCAGTGTGTCGCTGTATTAAGTTTCGGTGGCGCTTTTTTTCCTTCTACGTTATCTGCAACGCCCTCTGATCCGATTTTTTCTCAAGTTCAACCTCTTGCTGCTTCATCTTTGATTTTAGATATTGCCAACGTAGGCCCAGGTTTAGTGGCTGTGGGTGAACGTGGCCATGCTCTTGTGTATGACGGCAGTTGGCATCAAGTGGTAACGCCCGTGAGTTCACAGCTGACAAAAGTCTTTTTCCTCAATGAAAAACGCGGTTGGGCTGTAGGTCACGATGCAACCATTTTACAGACTCAGGATGGCGGGCAAACTTGGCAGCTACAAATGCATTCGCCAGAGATTGAAAAGCCTTTCCTCGATGTGGTGTTTTTAGACGAAAACAATGGTATTGCCATTGGCGCTTACGGTTTGTTTTATCGCACCAACGATGGCGGTGCCCAGTGGCGTGAGGAGTTTCATGAGGAGCTCTTAGCAGAAGAAGATGTGGCTTATTTGGCGGAGTTAAAAGGCAGCGATCAATCGGCCTATTTGAGTGCGCGCGCTTCATTATTGCCGCACTTTAATCGTATTTTAACCTTAACCGATGGACGTTTATTATTGGTTGGCGAGCTGGGCTTAGTCGCTGTTTCTGGCGATCAAGGTAAAACATTTACGCGTACCAATTTTGATTACGATGGTTCTATGTTTAACGCCGTAGAAACGAAAAATGCTGTGTATGTGATGGGCCTTCGCGGTCATATATTCAAAGCGGATGTGAGTTTAAGCCAATGGAATCAAATAGAACTGCCTGTGCAATCCTCAATCAACGGTGCAATGGTTGTTTCTGACGACGCGCTATATTTAGTGGGAAATGCGGGGATAGTGATCAAGCTAAATGAGGACGACACTAGCAGTATCGTGACTCGTCGCCAAGGGGAAAACTTAGTGTCTATTGCGAAGGATAATCAAGGGAATATGTGGTTATCCGGCAGCCAAGGGCTGTTTATTCTTAAGCCATAAAATTTTAAAACTACAATAAATAACAGGGCCGAGAAGATGTTAGAAAAACTGGTCAACGGATTTGAGTCATTTTTGTTTCGCAATCGCGCATGGGTCGTCGGCATTTTTGTGTTTTTGACGTTGTTTTTTGGCTATCAGGCCAGTCAACTCAAAATGGATGCGGCTTTTATCAAAAATATTCCACTGCAGCACAGTTATATGCAGACCTACCTGAAACACCAAAAAGATTTTGGTGGTGCCAACAGCATCATGGTGGCGGTTGAGGATACCAGCGGTAATATTTTTAATGCTAACTATTTTGATACCTTAAAAAACGTGCATGATCAGCTGTTTTTTATTCCAGGGGTTGATCGTGCGCAGGTGAAATCAATTTTTTCGCCTTCCACTCGTTTTACTGAAGTCGTTGAGGATGGTTTTGCTGGCGGGCCAGTTATTCCAGCGGATTTTTCAACTTCAGTGTCTGGGTTAGAAACGGTTCGCGATAATATTGAAAAAGCAGGGATTGTCGGCCGATTAATTGCCAACGATTACAGTGCTGCTATGGTGTCGGCTCAATTAATGGATTTTGATCCACAGACGGGTAAACCGCTTGATACCATTGCTTTTGCTGCACAATTAGAAAAAGAGCTTAGGGGCAAGTTCGAAACCGATAAGGTTAAAATTCACATCATAGGTTTCGCCAAAATGGCGGGGGATGTGGCTGATGGTGCTAAGGGTGTATTGCTGTTCTTCGTGATCGCGATTTTGGTCACCGCCATCATGGTTTACCTCTTTTCTAAATCCATCATCTTGACCATGCTGCCACTGGTCTGCAGTTTAACGGCTGTGGTCTGGCAGCTTGGTTTATTGACTGTGATAGGTTTCGGTCTCGATCCTATGTCGATTCTGGTACCGTTTTTAGTCTTCGCCATCGGTGTGAGCCACGGGGTGCAGATCATCAATGCTGTACGGCGTCGAGTGCTCGACGGGCAAACGACAAAAGCGGCTTCGGCGTCGGCATTTCGTAGTTTATTAGTGCCGGGTGGTGTGGCATTACTGTCCGATACTGTTGGTTTTATTACCCTGTTATTTATCGATATTGGGATTATTCGCGAGCTGGCGATTTCTGCCTCGCTCGGTGTTGGCGTGATCATTTTCACTAACCTTATCCTGTTGCCTTTGGTGATTTCTTTTACTGAAATCAAAGTCAATAAACACGCAGAACCGACCGCTGAAGAAGTGCGAACTGAGGCTATTTGGCGCTTCATGGCGCGTTTTGCGACGCCTAAATATGCTGTGGTAGTCATTATTGCCACTGTGGTGTTGTATTTTGTGGGTCTGCAACAAGCCAATCAGATGAAGATTGGTGATCTACAGGGCGGCGCGCCAGCGTTACATCAAGATTCGCGTTATAACCTCGATACCTTCTTCATCACAGATCATTTCTCTATCACCACAGATGTGATGACTGTGATTGTTGAGGCAGCACCTGAAGCCTGTACTTACCACGATGTGCTCACTCAAATTGATCAGTTTGAGTGGTTAGTACGCAATACCCCAGGGGTGGAGTCGACTGTGAGTCTGGCGTCGGTCGCTAAAAAAGTGAATGCTGGCTTCAACGAAGGTAATCCAAGATGGGAAGTGTTACCGCGTACAACGGCGAGCTTAGTACAGGCCATTGGCCAAATTCCCACGACTTCAGGTTTATTAAATGGCGATTGTTCTGTCATGCCTGTGTATCTGTTTATGAAAGATCACAAGGCCGAAACCATAGAAACTGTGGTCGCTAAGGTCAAAGCCGTCGCCGCGAAAATGGACAACGAGAAGTTGCAGTTTAAACTGGCGTCGGGTCCTGTGGGTGTAATGGCAGCGACTAACGAAGCGGTAGCCGAAGCGCAATTACCTATGATGATATATGTCTATGGTGCCGTGTTTGTACTGTGCTTAATCAGCTTTAAATCCTTGAAAGCGACTGTGGCGGTCATTATCCCGCTATATGTGGTGTCAACATTGGCGCAAGCTTTGATGACTCAGCTCGATATTGGCTTAGCAGTCAGTACCTTACCTGTTATTGCGCTGGGTGTCGGTATCGGTGTGGATTACGGTATTTATATCCTTTCGACCATGTCGTCTAAGCTCTCGAACGGTATGCCAGTGCAACAGGCTTACTATGAGGCGTTGGTCGAACGGGGCAGTGCGGTGATCTTTACGGGCCTGACTTTAGCGATTGGTGTCAGTACTTGGTTCTTCTCGGCGCTTAAATTCCAAATGGACATGGGAATATTGTTAACATTCATGTTTGTGGTAAATATGCTCGGTGCCATAATTATCCTACCTGCATTGGCCGCCATTTTCTGGCGCCAGCCTAAGTAGAGTCTACAAATGGGGAGCTAAGCTCCCCATTTACTTTTGAATACTTAGTCTGCTTTATCGATTGTTTGGTCATTTGTCATTCCTTGTTTACGCCAATACTGGATTTCAAGAGGATGTACCACTAAAATTTTCCTCGAAATACAGCGGTTTTAGTAATAAACTTCGCGCGACGATCTAGATCACATTAATTTATCTGCGATTGTTAAGCCGAAGCATCCAAATAATGAAAAAAGCGCTGCCATAGACGCTTAAGGAAACAGCAACATGGCCTTGAAAGATGCAATGCCTTCAGTACTACTTGAAAATGTAGTCAGTTTAATTCACGCTAAAGTCCCTAATTCACAAGCCAAGCAAGTTGAACAGTTCGCCACCTGCCTTTATGCCCACATGTCGAAAGACGATCTCAATGCGCGTAATGACAGTGATTTATACGGTGCGGTTCTCAGTTTATGGAACGCCCTGAACAAAACACCAAAAGGTAACACTCATCTGAGAGTGTTCAATCCTAGCCAAGCCAAACACGGCTGGCAATCTACTCACTCGATCATCGAAGTTATCCAACCTGACATGCCATTCTTGGTAGATTCAGTTGGTATGGCATTGAATCGTATGGGTATTACTGCTCACATGATGTTGCACACTCCACTGGCCATTGAGCGTTCAGAAAGTGGTGTGACGAATGTCACTTATCTTAATAAGAGCCCTGAAAGCACTGAGCATGTCGCCGTATTTTTGATTGAAATTGACCGTCAAAGCAGCACGGTTGATATCAAAGCATTAGAGCGCGAAATTCAGTCTGTGCTTGCCGATGTCGCTTCATCAGTCAACGACTGGGAAGTCATGTCTGCCAAGTTGGCTGAGATGATCAAGGAATTGCCAAAACGTCCGTTCCCGGGCGATAAGCAAGAGTTAGAAGAAGCGATTAACTTCCTGACTTACTTGAATAATCATCACTTTACGCTATTAGGTTACCGTCAATACGATTTGAAACGTGTCGAAGGTGACGTTGAGTTAGTGCCTAATATCGCCTCTAGTTTAGGTTTGATGAACAAGCACACCAAAGCGCAACCTGAGCAAGGTTTGTTGTTATCTAGCTTCTCCGATAGTGCCCGCAAAGAAGCCTTAGATCACAGTTTACTGATCCTCACTAAGAGCAGTGCTAAGAGCCGTGTACATCGTCCAGCTTATGTCGATTATATCGGTATTAAGCGTTTCGATAAGAAAGGCAATGTGATTGGCGAAGATAGATTTATCGGTTTATATGCGTCAAACCTATATAACCGCAGCCCACGTGAAATCCCACTGCTGAATGAAAAAGTGCAGCGTGTGTTAGATCGTTCAGGCTTGACCCCACGTTCACACGACTATAAAGCCCTGCTAAACATCCTTGAGAATTTACCTCGTGACGAGCTAATTCAAGCCAATGTTGATGATTTATCGCACATGGCCCATGGCGTGTTAGAAATGCAAGACAGAGACAAGCTGAAACTCTTTGTACGCAAAGATGGCTTTGGCCGTTTCTTATCCTGTTTAGTGTACGTTTCTAAGGATCGTTACAACACTAAACTCCGCCAAGATACTCAACGTATTCTGGCCCAGCACTTTAACAGCAAAGAAGATGTAGAGTTTACGACTTATTTTTCCGAGTCGACGCTAGCCCGCACTCACTACATAGTCAAAGTTGATAACAATAATATGGATGTAGATGTGGCTGCCATAGAGAACAACTTAATAGAAGCGGCACGTTCGTGGGAAGATAAGTTAAGCACTGCGCTTAACAGTGCACTCGGCGAAGAAGCTGGCACTCATCTGACTAAGCGTTATTTCAATGCGTTTGAGCAAAGCTATAAAGAAGACGTATTGCCAAGTTCTGCCGTCGTCGACATGCAACAGCTCGAAGCACTGGATGATGAACACAAGCTCGGCATGCTGTTCTATCAACCGCAGGAAGCGGCGCTGAACGACAACAAAGTGCGTTTAAAGCTATTCCATAAAGATGAGCCTATTCATCTATCTGACGTGTTGCCAATGCTCGAAAACTTTGGTCTGCGCGTGATCAACGAGCGTCCATATGAAGTTACGACTTCAGACGGTTCTACCTTCTGGATCTTAGACTTCTTGATGACAGTTAAAGTCGTCAACACAGATAACATCGCTGATAGCCAAGACAGATTCCAAACTGCACTGTCACAAGTGTGGCAAAAGAAGTTAGAAGATGACGGCTTCAACCGCATTATTCTGGCGTCAGGTTTAACCGGCCGTGAAGTCTCTGTATTGCGCGCTTATGCGAAATACATGCGTCAAATCGATGCGACTTTCAGTCAGTCATATATTGAAGAAACCTTCGGTCGTTACCCACAAATCGCTGATTTGTTGGTGAAGATGTTCATCCGTAAATTTAACCCTAAACTGAAAACCCGTACTCTGGGCAAGTTTATGGAACAGATCAATTTACGTTTAGACGAAGTGTCTAGCTTAGATGATGACCGTATTATTCGTCGTTATTTAGACTTGATTAACGCCACTCTGCGTACCAACTTCTACCAACTGGATGCCAAAGGCGAATCTAAGAGTTATATCTCGTTTAAATTCATGCCTTCACTGATCCCTGAAATGCCACGCCCACTGCCGAAATTCGAAATATTCGTTTATTCGCCACGGGTTGAAGGTGTGCATTTACGTTACGGTAAAGTGGCTCGTGGTGGTCTGCGTTGGTCAGATCGCCGTGAAGACTTCCGTACCGAAGTATTAGGTTTGGTAAAAGCACAGCAAGTGAAAAACACTGTGATTGTGCCTGTGGGTGCTAAAGGTGGCTTTGTTTGTAAACAATTGCCAACTGAAGGCGGCCGTGAAGCTTTCTTCACCGAAGGTCAAGAATGTTACCGCATCTTTATCCGTGCCTTGCTCGATATTACCGATAACATTTTGAACGGTGAAATCGTCCATCCATTGGATGTGGTTCGTCACGATGAAGATGACCCATATTTAGTGGTAGCAGCCGATAAAGGCACAGCGACATTCTCTGATATCGCGAACTCGATTTCCCTCGAATACCGCTTCTGGCTCGGTGATGCATTCGCATCGGGTGGCAGTAACGGTTATGACCATAAGAAAATGGGTATCACGGCCAAAGGCGGCTGGGAATCGGTTAAGCGTCATTTCCGCGAAGTCGGTATTGATTGTCAAACCACAGACTTTACCTGTTTAGGTATAGGTGACATGGCGGGCGACGTATTCGGTAACGGTATGTTGTTGTCTAAGCACACTAAACTGGTTGCAGCCTTTAACCACATGCATATCTTTATCGATCCAAATCCGGATACGGCATTAAGTTATGATGAACGGGCGCGTTTATTCGCTCTGCCACGTTCAAGCTGGGAAGATTACAACAGCAAGTTGATTTCTAAAGGTGGCGGTATTTTCCTACGTTCATCTAAATCCATTCCGTTATCGGCAGAAATTAAGCAAATGTTGGCCACAGAGAAAACCTCTATGACCCCAACTGAGCTGATGAAAGAACTGTTGAAAATGCCAGTGGATTTGATCTGGAACGGCGGTATCGGTACGTATGTGAAGTCTTCACGGGAAACCCACGCTGAAGTCGGCGATCGTGCCAACGATGCTCTACGTGTCAACGGTGGCGAACTGCGCGCTAAGATCGTCGGCGAGGGCGGTAACTTAGGTTGTACTCAGTTAGGTCGTATTGAATATGCGTCTAATGGCGGCCGCATCAACACTGACTTCGTGGATAACGTTGGTGGTGTGGACTGTTCAGACAACGAAGTGAACATCAAGATTTTGCTGAACGCTATGGTGACTGAAGGTGAACTGACGCTTAAGCAGCGTAACCGTTTACTGGAAGAAATGACTGAAGAAGTCGGCCAAATCGTACTACAAGACTGTAAAGATCAAACTCGTACTATCTCTGTGACTCAAGTGCGCGGTGCTGAGCAGTTAAAAGAGCAGATCCGCTTTATCCAGTACCTGGAAAAAGAAGGCAAGTTAGACAGAGCGTTAGAGTTCTTACCGTCTGACGATGAGCTAGCTGAACGTTTAGCCAGTGGTCGTGCATTAACGCGCCCAGAGCTATCAGTATTGGTTGCTTATGCGAAAATGGTGCTGAAAGAGCAATTAGTGACGCCAGAAATCACTGAAGATACTCTGTTAAGCCAACTGCTTATCGCGTATTTCCCGAAAAAACTTCAGGAAAAATACAGCGACAAAATGGCAACCCATCCACTGCGTGGCGAAATCATTGCGACCTCACTCGCCAATGAACTCGTCAACGACATGGGCTTGAATTTTGTTCAACGTATGCAAGATGAGACTGGTGCCTCAGTTGCCGACGCGGCAATTTGTTACACTATGGCTCGCGAAGTATTTGGTTTAGCTGAATTAACTAAATCGATCACTGACTTAAACGGCATAGTTCCGTCTGTGGTTCAAGGTGAAATGCTGCATCAGTTACGCCGCAATATGCGTCGTGCTAGCCGCTGGTTCCTCCGTCACCGTAACCGCTCTTGGAGCATCGAACAAACCGTTGCCTTCTTCAAACCGGTATTTGAACAAATTAAAGATAATGTTCATTTATATCTGGTCGAAGAAGAAGCTAAAGGTATCCAATCTGAGATCAATGCTTTGGTCAAAGAAAACGTACCACAAGCTGTGGCAACGATTGTGGCTAACATGAGCACCTTGTTCTCTGCCTTAGACATTGCCCAAATTGCGCAAACAGAAGATAAGACAGTGGCATTAGTGGCTGAAACTTACTTCAAACTCGGCGCCCGCGTTGAGCTGCACTGGTTCTTAGAACAGATCAGCGCCCAACCTGTAGCGAACCATTGGCAAGCACTGGCTCGTGCCGCCTTTAGGGAAGAGTTAGATTGGCAACAACGTGCATTAAGTTCAGTGGTCTTAAGAACTTGCAGTGCAACCTGTGATGCCGAAAGCGTGATTTCTCAGTGGATTGAGATAAATCAAGGCTTATTGGAAAGATGGTTCCACATGCTAGCTGACTTTAAAACGTCGCAAATCCATGAGTTTGCTAAGTTCTCTGTCGCCCTACGTGAACTTAACCTTCTGATCCTTCATTGCGAAGGCCAAAAGTAAACTTATTATAACAATCAGAAGCCCTGGCGATCGCCGGGGCTTTTTTTAGGTCGAGGAAAGTACATGTTTTATAAAATCGCACAGAAAGTCATGTTTCAGATGGATCCTGAGCGAGCTCACCATCTTGCTATAGGCAGCTTAAAAATGACCGCCAATAGCCCGTTAACGTGTCTATATGGACAAACGATTGCACCTGCTCCTGTCAGCTTTATGGGGTTGACCTTTCCTAACCCAGTGGGACTTGCTGCCGGTATGGACAAGGATGGCGAATCGATTGATGCCTTTCATGCGATGGGATTTGGTCATATTGAAGTGGGTACAGTTACCCCAAGACCACAGCCTGGTAACGATTTACCCCGTCTATTTAGATTAAAGCCTGCCAAAGGCATCATTAATCGCATGGGGTTTAATAATAAGGGTGTCGATAATCTGGTCAAAAATTTGATTGCTAAAAAGACCAATATCATGGTTGGCGTCAATATTGGCAAAAATAAAGACACGCCAGTAGAACAAGGTAAAGACGATTATTTGATCTGCATGGATAAAGTTTATCTCCATGCGGCTTATATTGCGGTGAATATTTCATCACCCAATACCCCAGGATTACGATCGCTACAATATGGCGATCTATTAGATGAATTATTGAGCGCAATTAAAACCAAGCAACTTGAGCTGGCCGAAAAGCATAAAAAATACGTGCCCATCGCGCTTAAAATTGCTCCAGATTTAACCATCGAAGAAATTGAAAATATCGCGCAAGCTTTGATTAAAAACAAATTTGATGGCGCAATTGCGACCAATACTACTTTAACGCGTGATGGTGTTAGCGGTCTTGCCAACGCCAATGAAAGCGGCGGCTTAAGCGGCAAACCTTTAACTGAGCTGTCTACTAAAGTGATTAAGCAATTGGCAATTTGTTTGAAAGGGCAGATCCCGATCATAGGTGTGGGCGGTATTAATAGCGCTGAAGATGCCTTAGCCAAATTCGATGCGGGCGCCACTATGGTTCAGATTTATTCAGGTTTTATTTATCAAGGTCCGAAGTTAATTAAAGAAATAGTGAATGCATACCGCTTGAAATAATGATCTTAGGGTTAATATAACGATCTAAAATAAGATCTTATTCTTTAACAGCGATCTAAAATGATCCTTAGATCGCTGTTAAGATCTTACAATAGATCGACTAAGTAATTGTTAAATAATTTGTATTTTATTATTTTTATTTTGATATTGGATAAAATATCTACTATTATGTCCCAGTGTTCAAATATTGGGTCACCGTTATGTTATTAATGCCGCAAAAAGATTGGCAATGGAAATATAACGATTCGTATGGTGTATTAGGCGTATCGTTAGGTTCCGAGATAGAATTTCTGACGTCTTATAAAGCAAAATTACTCATTCCAGATGCCTTATCAAGCATGGAATTTAATATTGCGCACGCCAAATTCTATATGAGCTTACTCGATAGATTGCCTAAAACCCTATCTTTGTCCGATGCCGCTATTGTTCAAATTGCGCTCAATGCCACCGCCGCCCATTTTATGCTGACACCGCAAATGCCTAAATCATGGTTTTTTGATACCAGTGATGTCTGTGTTTATAGCGACGTAGGTAAAGTCTTTGAGCTAAAATGCCAAAAGCAAAGAGTGCTCGCCCTCGTGGTTGAAAATACCCTACAGTCCGCGCTAGTGATGTTATTGTCACCTGAATGTGTCTTGTCGGGCGCTAAAACTATGGTGCAGTTTGAAACCATTAAAGTGATGCATAATCGCTTACACCCACTGCGTGCGCAGCGCCATGTGGTTGCGGCATAACGGGGTTGTAGATCAATAGTCATCATTGGTTTTTAATCTCTACCATTAGCCATACATCACGATTGGTTTTGATATTAACCACTTGTCGATAATTCGCTCAAATCCCCATGGCGTTAGTACGCTATCCATACTCTTTTCTGCTAAGAAAGCCTTTTCCTAAGATTAGTCACGTGAATCTTCGACACCTTTCTATTTAATGCTACCCAATGATAATTTGTGAGTCTTATTAATCTTTATTGGCTTTGCTTTTAGTATCAAACTCACTACGCAGTCTGGTTTGCCATGGTATTCACTCGTCGACTCGCAGCGAGTCCATCCGTGGATGCTCGACCACCCCGTCTGATGTGAAAGGATTCACAAATGCCGCGATGGCATGGATGCCAAAAAGCGGCCATGGGGCGGACGGTCGTTTCGCCAATCACCATGGCGCACCTTTCGGCATTTGCATCGTCTGTTGATTCAAAAAATTAGAGATTACATTTGACTATGATTTGCTTTGATTTTTTAGTGTTGTCTGTGTAGCGCTAAAACCAAAAAAGTTGTGTGTCCGGACTTTCTTGGTAAAAAGCACTCTTTATCATCGCAGGTAGGTTTGCCATGGCGTTCACTCGACGACTCGCAGCCAGTCCGTCCTTGGATGCTCGACCGCCCCGTCCATGGGGCGGACGGTCGTCTCGCCAATCACCATGGCGCACCTTTCAGCATTTGCATAGTCTGGAGGTTCAAAAGGCTAGAGTTTTCATTTAACGATGGTAGGAACTGTTTTTTGGGTGCTGTTTGTGCATTTCTAGAAGCACAAAAGAGTTATGGGTATCTGATTTTTTCATCTACCCAATTGAAAATTGGGTCAATTTTTAAAGTTGAAGCTTACTTTTTATGTTTCTTATAGCGTATATTCTAGGTATGATTGGGATTGAAAAAGTTATATTAAAAATTTATTAGCTTAGCTTAGCTTAGCTTAGCTTAGCTTAGCTTAGTTTTTAGTTTGGAGAACTTTTTTCAGTGATTTTTGATTGAGAAATGTCAACAGGAATCTGGTGTTAAGTGTGATAAGTATCATTTGGAGATAGTAAATTATGCTTATATTTCAAAAAAATAGGTCATAACTCAGTGAAATTTAATTTACTCAAAATCATTTCGATAGCTTTTTTAGGCTCACTTTTTGGTAGTGTAATTACTATCGGTAGTGTTGCCTTTTTCTATGGAGGTGACATAAGTAAACTACTTACCGAATCCCCTTACTTGTTGAATCATTCCATTCCAGAACTTAGCCGCCTTGATCAGATAAGAATTGATCGTTTATTAGAGAAAAATGTAATTTTCTCTGCTGATGACCTTTTAGGGCAAATGGGGGCATTTTACACGACTATTATCACTACGTTAGTCTCACTTATCGCTGCAATGGGCCTCTTCACATTCTTCTTTATCAAGTCAAGTGTTGAAGATAAAGCTGAGGCCCAAGCTAAAATAACTGCAAAACAAGTTATTGATGGTAAAATTGACCCCAAAATAGAACAAATAAACAGCTATCTTAGTAAGTTTGATGAGCAATCTTTAGCTACCAAACTTGATATACTCTTACAAACTAAAATACTAGATTCCTATAGCTTTTGGACTAGAATTGAAGAGTCTATATACACCCAAACTGATGCGGCACTCCAAGACTACGGCTTAGAAGAAGTAAATATAAACATAAATAAGGCGCAAAGAGATATTAAGTCAATTGCTGAAAATATACAGGTAATTAATCAAAAGATTGAGAATATAGAAGAAAAACCTGCTGATGAAACCGATAATATCATCGACTTAGGTAATGGTTCACAAAATGGCAATTAGAATTCGAAATAGGCAAGTACAAAGCTCCCAGCTTTCTGGAACAGAAAAGACTCCTAATGACATTTTGTCTTTAGCTCGTTCTCACGGACTGAGTACCTCTCCATTGGATTTAACAGCATTATGCCAAATGTTGGGAATAGGAATAAGTTATTTACCATTAGATAACAATCTGTCTGGTCGCTTAATTCACGATGGAAGTAGGTGGGTAATCAACGTAAATGCACTTCATCATGTCAGAAGGCAACGTTTCACTATAGCTCACGAACTTGCGCACTATTTTCTTCATCGAGACTCTCAGGATAATTATGAAGATTTAACTTTTCATCGTGGTAAATGCTATACCCAAAAGGAATTAGAGGCTGATAACTTCGCTGGCGCTCTTCTCATGCCAAAGGATAAACTTATTGAATTTGTAAATGAGAACTCTAATAAACTCGACGAAATTGCAGAGTACTTTGGAACATCAAGTATCGCTGTAAAGAAAAGGGCTGATGTAATTAGGAATAAATCATATGAGTTCTAGAGTGTATTTTCCAATACTAAAAACAACAGTGTCAGAAATTAGGGCATTACGACAGTTAGATTGTTCTGAAAACTCTAATGTACATCCGATATTTGAACTTACAAAATCTCGTAAATCAAAGCACGATGAAATAGGAAATGTTTACAAAAGAATTGAAGAAATAACTGAAATTGTTAAAAAAAATAAGTTTATTTTAGATTTGACTTCAGAGGGAAGCCTTAGTAATACTCAAATAGAATCCTTTTTCGATGACCATAACAATTTTGAGAATTGGCGTTTATTTATCCGGTCACTGAAAGATAAAGAGTTGAATGTTTACCCAGTTGTCCAAGCGTATGACGATA
The DNA here is from genome assembly GCF_025654545.1 of Shewanella sp. SM20. Classification (NCBI taxonomy): domain Bacteria; kingdom Pseudomonadati; phylum Pseudomonadota; class Gammaproteobacteria; order Alteromonadales; family Shewanellaceae; genus Shewanella; species Shewanella sp. SM20. The sequence goes on from NZ_JAKKRK010000005.1 coordinate 125,010, forward strand.
CTACTCTCGATGAACTTTCTGCTCAAATGAAGTATTTTTTTGATACATGTGGGGGTTTTTCCATTCGTTTAAAGCCAGTTTATCTTGAAATGGATATATCGAGAAAATTAATACAAGCCGCACAAAATTATAATTTCATACTTATTTTTGATTTAGAGTATGTAGATGAAGACAACCTTGATTTTGTGACTAATGAATTTTCTTTATTTTTAGAAAAATGTATCTCAAATAGTTTAAATGTAGGTTCAATTATACTGTGTAGTTCATCATTTCCATCAATGGTTAACCACTATAATAAATTTGAGGGGGAAATTAAATCCGTTGAGAAAGTTGCTTATCAAGAAATTTCAAAAAAATTCCCACAGAATAGTTTTTTTTATGGGGACTATGGTTCTGTCCACCCATTTAGAAACGAAACGACTGCATATAATTGGGTTCCTAGAATAGATTATCCTCTTTTATATTCAGTTGTTTTTTGCCGTAAACAAAGGGAAGTAGGAGGGTATAAAGATTGTGCCAATCGACTTGTGAATATGCCAGATTTTATAAATAATCCAGTAGATTGCTGGGGTTATCGAGAGATATTAGATGCGTGTTCTAAACCTAATGGGAACAGCCCATCTTACTGGATATCGGCTAGGATTAATTTACACATAACTAGAACTTTAGAGTGGTTATCAACGTAAGTTGATAACGTCACTTCTTAGAGATAGAATCTTAATATCATCATCGGTCGTTTTATTTGAGCTTCTTTCTTTAATAAACACTTGATAAATAGGTTCATATCGAGAACATAGCCAGTTTATATATTGTTGATTAATATTTTCCTCAATTTCACCGACTTTCTGAAGTGGTCGGCAATTAGTGTCATGTAAAAGTCCTCTTTTTCTAGCCTTGCGCAAACAGAAAATAAAGCCTTTACTATCGACAACTAGAACCCCAAACCAAGCTCCATAATTTTTAACCATTTCCACATACTTTTCTGTAGTAACTACATATACATAATTAAAAGTTAAGCGATAGTCCTCAAGCTGGCTTCCAAGGCGACTTAAAGTATCTCTATCACTTTTAATCTCAAATCCGTAAGTCGCGCTGGCTTGGCGGTCAACTGCAACTAGATCCGCTCTCCTTCGCATTGAAAAAAAGGGTACCTCTCTCGCTATAAAGTCAAACTGAAAACTATTTTCTAAGTATTCAATTAGTTTACATGTTATTAACTTTTCATCATTCATCATAAATCAACAAAAATGTACTCAACTGGCTATAGTTTATCATTAAGTACACTGTAAGTGAGAATGGGGTTTAGATGAGTTTTATATTGTTTTCTTCTAGTCTCTAACAGCACGCCCCACCCCACATATCACAAACACCTAAAGCCTTTGCTGCAATTTTAATAATTTTAATACGACATCCATTGTTAGATTAGTTACTAGTATCCGCAGAGGGCGATGAGATTAAGCACTGTCATGGAAGTGACCGTCCGTGACAGGGATGTCACGGTTGAGCATACACGGATGTACTTGCTGCGAGTCACTGGAATGACAGTGCTTAACCCAACTCTATCGGTGTTTTTCAAGGTAGTTGGCACTCTTTACTTAAATTTTAAGCTGCATTTCTTGTTTCAGTTTCAGACTCTTTTTCTGGGTTCAACACTACCTCACCGATAACGTCACAGTTCCTTATACCGTTTGGCCAGCGTTTAGGGTTTCTTGATCTTGCTTCTTCTAGTACCTCCTTACGCTTAGATAAAATCGCTTTATCTTGCATCGCATGTCGCTCACTCGGTGATACAAAATTGAGCTTACTGTGC